>JBGPBQ010000129.1:0-11164 GCA_041481345.1 Anaerolineae bacterium | reverse complement strand
GTCGGGTTAGCAGGCTGCAAGCGCACTTTACCATCTTCAAGGAAGAAATACTTGAGGGTGGTCTCATCCTTATCGCGCAACCAGATCGCAACCAGGTCTCCATTGTGAACATCTTTAGCAGGTTTCATAATGACGATATCACCGTCATTGACCATCGCATCGATCATGGAATCACCATTGACTTCCAGTGCGAATAATTCTTCGACTTTCTCGCGAGCGGGCAACATGCTCCGGGCGACATTGACCACCGATTCTGCATCGAGGTAGGGGAAGTCTGATTGGGGGACATGAACAGGCTCGCTGGCAAATATGCGTCCCATGACGGGGATACTTAAGACCTGTTGCACAGACTCGCGAACGTTTTGAATTGTGCGTGAGGCAGATTGAGCGAGATCAGAAAATGGGCGGACGAGGCGGATGCCGCGCGAGACGTGACCGGACCGTTTGATATGACCCATTGTTTCCAACTGCTCTAAATAGTAATTTACAACAGACGTTGAGGAAAATTTCCCCATATCCTGGATATCTCGGATGGATGGTGGAAATCCATTTGTATTTTGGTATTCTTCAATGACCTTCAATACTTTGATTTGTGGGTCAGTTAATGTAGTGCTGCGACGTCTGGGTGTCATAATTCACCTCCGAATTGATTAATCAGTACAGTTGTTCTATAAATATAATACCAGAACATTCGTTCGATGTCAAGTACTTATTTATTAACCATCGGACAAAACGTCGGGCAATAATAAAAAACGCGAGTCATTGCGAACCCCCTTCATTTTAGGGGGAATCCCCTTGTTTCTAGGGAAGCCGCAAGTGCAATTCTTGCGGCGTGCCAATCTGCTCTTTAACTGTATTACTCGATTAAAACACTATCATAGACTGTTTTGGAGGGTTTCTCCGAACTTTTGTCCGAACCTAAGCATATTTTATGTTTTTGTTCGCACTCAAATGCCTTGTTTGACATGCCCTGAATTTATGTGGGATAATTACCTACCATTCGTTTATTAATATTCCTGTACGCTTTTGCAAAATCTGTGATCCAAATACTGGAGCAGGTATGGAATTTAAGAAAGTCTGTGTATTAGGTTTAGGGTATATCGGTCTACCAACGGCCAGCACGTTTGCAACGCATGGATTAGAGGTAGTGGGTGTGGACATAAACACCCACATCATCACAACACTCCGCAACGGGGAACTCCACATCAATGAACCAGGCTTGAGGTCTCTGGTAAAAGAAGCCTTAGAATCTGGTCGTCTGACGATCAAGGAAACCCCAGAAGAGGCGGATGCATTTATCATTGCAGTTCCAACTCCCTTTTATGAAAACGAGCGGGGGAAATATCATGATCTGTCCTATCGGCTAGCAGATATGCGGGCGGTGACGGCGGCAACAGAATCGATTGTCAGCCACCTTCATCCTGGGAACCTGGTCATATTAGAGTCAACCTCACCACCTCGGACGACGGTGGACCTGGTGCAACCGATCCTCGAACGGTCGGGGTTGAAAGCCGGCTCCGATTTCCACCTGGCATACTCACCCGAACGGGTGCTTCCCGGGAAGATCATCCAGGAGCTGACCGAGAATGCACGCGTGATTGGAGGGATCGACAAGGCTTCGTCTGAGGTAGGGAGGGATTTATACGCCCATTTTGTCAAAGGCGAGATCGTGCTGACCGATGCGACCACGGCCGAGATGGTTAAATTGATGGAGAACACCTACCGTGATGTTAATATTGCCATTGCCATCGAATTTTCCAGGCTCGCAGAGCGATTTGGTGTGGATATATGGGAGGCGATTAACATTGCCAATCGCCATCCGAGGGTGAAGATCCTTAACCCTGGACCAGGTGTGGGAGGGCACTGTATCAGCGTCGATCCGTGGTTCCTGGTTGAAGCAGCGCCAGACCTGGCTGAGCTCATTACTGCTGCCAGACACGTAAATGATAGACAACCCAGCTTCGTCATCAATCTTGTAAAACGAGCGGTTGGTAATGATCTGAAAGGAAAGCGGATCGCAGCACTTGGATTGGCATTTAAGCCGGACGTAGATGACCTGCGCGAAAGCCCGGCAATTGAGGTAGCGAGATTACTCGCTGAAGCTGGTGCAATGGTATGTAGTTATGAACCGTATAAGCTGGGCCATATTATTCCTGGGGTAAAAGCTTCGGTCACAATTGAAGACACGATACGCGATGCAGAGGTGCTGATGTTATTGGTCGGTCATCGAGAGCTGAAGGAGCTGGATCCCCTTCGAATAAGGGAGATAACTTCCGCCCGCTGGGCCATCGATACTGTCGGGGGCTGGGATCAGCAATCGTGGATGGAGGCAGGTTTTAAGATCATCCGACTGGGTGATGGGAAACACGATCAGTAAAACGGTGTAGACTATCATCGAGAGTAGTGGTGAAAGCTCTCAAAGATCATTCTGTATGAGGCGAGATATATATTCCCGGTTGGTGTATGGGCGGAAAAATCCCCTTCTTGGTGGACTAGCATATTACACTTTGAAGCTTTTAGGAATCGAAATACCAATAAGGGTCTCTGTGGGAGATGACCTTGAACTTGCTCATGGAGGTTTTGGGGTGGTAATCCATCCATCCACCAGCATCGGACGGCGGGTTAAGATCTATCCGGGAGTGACATTGGGAAGAGCGGATATCTACCGTCCGGCGGCACAATCTGGTTTTAAAGGCATTGTGGTCGAAGATGATGTCATCCTGTGCCCAGGGGCGAAAGTCCTGTGCAAGGAAGGCACACTCAGGATTGGGCGAGGCAGCGTAGTTGGGGCGAATGCAGTCCTGCTGGAATCTACCGGGGAGAATGAAATTTGGGCGGGTGTACCTGCCAGATGCGTAGGGAAGCGTGATAGTGAGTAAAAATCCGATCGCCGGGGTTTGCCTGATCCCCAACGTGAAGGGGGTTGGAGGAATGGTCTCTTTCCGAGGAAGGCTGGCACAAGGGCTAGAAAAGCGCGGAATAAAAGTGGCGTACAACCTGGCAGATACGCCATATGATGCCATCCTGGTCATTGGAGGCACTCGTAACCTGGCGGGAATATGGCGCGCAAAACAGCGGGGAGTGCGGGTGGTGCAACGTCTGGATGGAATGAACTGGATCCACCGCAAGAAAAGGACAGGCTGGCGACACTTCATCAGGGCAGAATATGGCAATTTCATCCTTTCGTTGATCCGCTCACGACTCGCGGACCGAATTATATATCAGAGCGAGTTCTCTCACCAATGGTGGGAACGTGTTTATGGGAAGAGCTCAATTCCGTGGACAGTGGTGCACAATGGGGTTGATTTGGAGCGCTATACACCTGGTGATGAAGGAGAGCCACCCAATGACCACGATCGAATTTTGCTGGTGGAAGGCGCGCTTGGCGGCGGTTATGAAACGGGGCTGGAGATAGCCATCCATATGGTTGAAAGGTTACATGAAGCTTATAACCGCAAAGTCGAGCTTGCGGTGGTTGGACGCGTCTCAGCAGCTTTGCAACAAGAGTGGACTGTCAAGACCGAAGTTATGGTGAAGTTCATAGGACAAGTGCCCAGCGAGATCATCCCGGAGATCGACCGAACAGCGCATGTGCTATTTGCAGCTGATTTGAACCCTGCCTGCCCGAATTCCGTGATCGAGGCGCTGGCGTGTGGGTTACCTGTGGCAGCTTATGACATAGGGGCACTGCCCGAGATTGTCACTGATGGCGCCGGTCAGCTTGTTCCCTATGGGGGAGACCCATGGAAGCTGGACCCGCCGGATATCGATAGTCTTGCCAAAGCAGTGATTGACATTTTGGATGACCAGACCGCTTATCGGACGGCAGCTAGGCGAAGAGCTGAAAATGCATTTGGATTAGATAAAATGGTCGAAGGCTACCTGAATGCGATGAAACTATGATGGGTGATACCTTTCCTGGACGAGTGGGTCTGCAACAACGGGTGTTGCCATCATACCGGGCGGTGTTTTTCGATAGCCTGGCAGAGAAGTGCTTGGGAGGATTGAGTGTGTTTGCTGGTGACCCCCTTCCTGGTGAAGGAATTAAAGCCGTCGATAAACTGCAGATCGCCCAATATGTGAAGGCAAAAAACCGGTACTTTGGAAATCCAGGTTCATCCATATTCGTGTGCTGGCAGGGCAGTTTTTTGCAATGGTTGGAAGCCTGGCAACCGGAGATCCTGATTGTAGAGGCCAACCCGCGCTATCCAACAACCCACAAAGCTATTGAGTGGATGCGGCACAAAGAGCGTAAGGTGATCGGCTGGGGGCTGGGAGCACCTCCCATCCGTGGACCTCTAGCCGGCTTGCGCCAACGTGAGCGGTTGAGCTTTCTGAGCTCCTTGGATGCCGTAATTGCATATAGCCAGCAGGGTGCAGAGCAATACCGCCAATTCGGCATAGCCTCGGATCGGGTGTACGTGGCAACCAACGCGGTGGAACCCGCGCCAACAAAACCGTCACCACCCAGACCAAGCCAGATAGATGGACAGGCAACCATTTTATTTGTGGGACGGTTGCAAACCCGCAAACGGGTGGACCTGCTCATCAAGGCATGCGCAGGCTTACCTAAGGAAGTTCAGCCACATTTGATCATCGTCGGAGAAGGACCTGGGAGGGAAGAACTTGAGAATCTCGGGCGACATATCTACCCGACGGTAGAATTCGTTGGAGAAAAACATGATGCCGAGCTCGAGCCATACTTCGCAGAAGCTGACCTGTTCGTGCTACCCGGCACTGGAGGGCTTGCCATCCAGCAGGCGATGGCGCATGGACTGCCGGTGATCGTGGCACGCGGTGATGGCACACAGGATGACCTGGTGCGGAGTGAAAATGGCTGGCAAATCCCACCGGATGATCTGCCAGGTTTAACGAATCTACTCCAACAAGCACTAACTAATCCAACCAGACTGCGGAGGATGGGTGAAGCTTCCTATCGCATTGTGGCGGAGGAGATCAATGTCGATAAAATGGTGGACACTTTTATCGAGATATTAAATACCCTAAAAAAAGAATGACATCTATCTTTTAATAATCGGGGGAGTAACAGCGATACACTTCTGGTTTATTTCTTTATGCTTAAGCAGGATACTTAAGGATCACATTGGTATATTTGCCTGGGAAACTGTCAACAGCTAATGAGCCACCAACAACCGCCATCAGCGTGCTGTGCATTGCCAATCCCTGCCCACGAACTTTCCCATTTTTCGACGATGAGTCAAAACCAATCCCGTCATCCTGAATACTTATCACCAATCTATCCTGCCAGTTTATGGCAATGTGCAAATTAATTGGATGGTCAGATTCTGACTGACGACCATGATGGGCGGCATTCCGCACGGCTTCCCTGGTGGCGTGGTAAAGGACGTTAGAGACGTAAGGTGTGAAGGTACCCGTATTTTTAGATGCTTTTTCATCAACCTGCCAGGTTAGTGTGTCGAAATACTGGCGGTACTCATTATCGATGGTCACCTGAAGTGCATCGACCAAGCCACGGTTGGTGAGCTCCGGCTCGATAATAATGGGTAAATCATGCATTAGCTCGGTCAGCAGATGATGAATCTCACCCATTTCCTGGACGGCGCCATCTGTATTCGATGAGGCGGATGATAGTTTGATCATGACTGACTGCAAGCGCGGCAGGATATCATCATGGAGAGTGCGCCGGGTTTGCTGGTCAATCACTTTGGTCTCTGACAAGCGCTGACGCTCCAGCTCCATCAGCCGATGAGCCAACACGTTACTGGCTTTACTGTCTATCAGACGCTCGCCAACCGTCCGGGCGATCTCGATCTCTTCTTGGGTGAACAGGCTGGAATTATGTTTCTCGCCCAGGACTAATGCGCCGATCAATCCACGCTCACTCCATAAGGATATGGCTAACGCGTTGCGTCCAAAATATCCAGAATCTGGCAAAAGGAGAGGTGCAAACCCAATATTTGTGGTGATGGAGCGCTGGACTTCCAACTGAAGGGCTTCAATTTCGTCGTGCCCGAGATTCCCAGGAAATGAAATAGGATTACCGACCAAAGGTCCGAAGATGCCCAAGGGAACCAGGAATGCCTGCTTCATCCCCAAGATGTCGGAGCAAAGGGCGCGAAATGCACCCGTGATTTCGAGGTTATATGAATCGGGATTTTGGAGGATCAACTGATCGTAAAGATGTTGACTGGTAATAAACGGGTGAAGGCTTTTAAGGTAGTGTTCCTGTTCAACAAAAGAGCTCCAGCCCAGGATCGCATAAACACCCGTGATCAAAATAATACTCAATATTAGGATATATAACGGTTCCAAATGAAGAAGTACAGCCCATGACACAACAATCCCAAAGCCGAGGGAGATGATGATTGCCCATTTCCAGTAGCGTTTCAAGCCCTGGCGAGGCAAAATTTTCCCGGTGAAAATTTCGTAGGAGACAATTGCCTGTCCAACGGATACAATGGTTAAAGCGACTAGCAGATCGATTATCAGATCAAAACCAGAGATGATCAGGGCGAATTCTGAAGGGTTAATCACCTGATTGGCGTTGTAGATGCCCCAGACAATGATCCCACCAACCAGGAGGCTGACCATTAATAAGGAACAGGTGGCAACCAACAACCAGGGTCGGGCGCGTTGGCGGGCGAGCTGCCCCATTAATCTAACAGGAGTACCGGGGTGGAGCAAGACATCCAGTGAAAACCCGATGCACATAATCAGATAGAACGGGTAGACGACCATCAATACAGGGATACCGCCAATGGATAACACACCTCCCAGGTCTAGCCGGATTAACTGGTTATATGTGGGCAAAGAGTTGAATAGCAAGATCAATCCGACCGTGCTGATGGCTAAGAGGGTAGCAAGGATGATCGGGATTTGGTGACGCTGATGGATGGCACTATGTGGGTCATCCCAATAGCTGGAATACCATAACATGACGAGATACCAGGCGTATGGCATGCTAACGACCGGAATCCAACCGGTGCGCCACCATAAATCGATCCTGACATCTGGCTGAAGCGGACCCATTCCTAAAATGACGGTGTGGCTTAGGAAGAACAGACTGCTCATCAACAAGCCCGCTCCAGCAACCCAGACCCCAAGGGAGCGGCGTTCGGAATTTAAAATAACGGTCAGTCCCAACCACAATAGCAGGATAGTGTTAAAAATCGAAACTGCCAGTGTGGCCCAATTGAGAGGAAATTCACTGGACATGGTATAGAAGCGCCAACAGGTGACGAGATTGGCTTAACATTGAAATCTCAGGTAAGCTCTCTGTATAATACGATCCCTAATTCTTTTCCTCGATCATCTCCCCATTATCATCCCAAGTGAGTAATTTTCCAGTGTGGTGGATGATAGCGGCCCGGGTCCTGGCTATTTTCTCATCGGTTGTGGATTGGTTCAGCCCCCAGACGCTGTAAATCTGCCCATTGATACGGCTGATGGTCCGTTTATCCCTGAAGCCCATCCTGGTGGCAATTTGTTCGTTGGTCAATCCATTCGCAATCAGCCTGGCGACTTCACGCTCATTCGGCTCGAGTAAATCCAACGGATTATGCTCATCCTTCTCCTGCACCTCCCGAACACGGGCGGCAATTTCAGGATCGATGAATTTTCCACCGTTTACGGCGATCTTCAATAATGGTACGAGCATGGCGGGTAGCAGATAATTGGATTTTCTGACATACGCATAATGACTTAGGATACCTGAACTGCGAAAATCTCTAAAATACCTATCATCATCCTGAATGGAGTAAAAAACCACGGGGAATCGGGGAAACTCACGCCGGATGGCGACTGCCGCCTGAATGCCATTCATGACACCGGCAAGCTGGACATCCATTAATATGACTGAATTAGCCTGATCAAGCAGTGACTGCAGACAAAACTCCAGCACTTCCTCACCGCGGGTGCAAGCGAAGATAACAGAGATTTCGCCATTAGCTTCAAGCCCCGCCTTTAGGGCGGGGCTCAAGTGTGGATTATCTTCAACTAAAAGAACGTTAAGCATGCTATCTAAAGATCAGCGGTAAGGCAAGGACCAAGAATATTGACCAGACTAAATAAGCAGTTGTAGCCTTGCTGAATACATTTTGCAAGCGCTCATGCCAGGGAGATGCCTGTTTACTAAATTGAGTATATATCATGAACCCGAGTATGGCAATGTTGATGATATTCCAGCCAATAATCGTCAAGCGGTTAAGCGTGATCCACTCAATAACTGTGCGATAGACAACCGCCGATAGAGCGTACAGGCTGATGACCATTGCGAGGATCGCTACCGCGATGATCCCTCGACGGAGCCAGAGCTGAATCTTTGGGGAGAGATCATCTAATTTTAGGGGTGTAGCACCAATCAGCAACCCGATGATGGCAAACTGCATTATGTTGTATACAATGAGCAGGTTGCGGTTCAGAAATGGGGCAGTAAAGTTGAAGGGGATTACAAACAGGTAAATTACCAGCACGATCAGGGTGAGTGGAAGCAATAAACGCATGATGGTGAACACGAATTTACTCAGTCCCTGGCTGAAGTCCTGCTCTTCAGGCGGCACATGGGGGTCGTACATGGTGGCGACAGCCATGATCGAGATGAGACCAAAGCCGCCTGCAACAATCAGGCGCATGACGATCTCCGGGAGGGTGATGTTCAAGGCAGCGAACATGCCAAGGGTAATCATTCCGAAAGCGACCCCAAAAATCAGATAAACGCCGGCGGTGATCATCACCTCGATCGATTTGATCAAGAAAGAGAAGCGATTGCTGGTGGTCGACTTGAATTTTAGCACTGCGATGCCCAGGCCCATCCAGCAAAGTAAAGGCAATGTTATAACCATGAGGGTTGTATAATGTTGACCTGCTGTTACATTCATACCTGGTGCGGTCAGGAGAATATAGATAGTAGCAACGATCAAACCAATGGCTGAGATGGCAGAGAACAGGTAATTCCTTTTAGAAACGACTGCCAGAAAGATCAATGCGGGGATCGTGGCAATCGGAGACCAGACTAGCAAAAAACCAGGGATCAAAGTCATGAATAGCCAATCTGGACTTGAGACTGCCCATAGAATGAGCCCCGTGACAACCCCTAACGCCACCGCCAAACCCCAGTTGGTGGCACGCCTTGCCTTGGGTAAGGGGAGGTGTTCAAAGCGAGCATGCCAGGCGGTTAATAAGAGATTATCCGTAGATTTATCAAAAACTTCCTGGAGGTCGGTACGAAACTCGGCTTCTTCATTCATGCTTTTAGCATTTTGATACAGGTCCTCCATTTGGTCAGGGGAATTTATCGAGGCCTGGATTTCAGTAATATATTTCATAAGCATTTCTCCTATTGATTAGATCTATATTTTCGAGGCAACAAACTCGTGATAATAAATAGGATAAGGACTTTTGAGGTTTAAGTCAAGCACTCAGGTGCGCAAGCAATCTCAATGGTAATCTCACCTTCGGATAAAACATCGGATAATTATATGAAACGCGTGTTGCGAGGAGCAAGTGGCCTTCTTGCGACGTGGCAATCTGCACTTTAATGATTTTGCTCAAGCAAATAATCTTTCATAGACTGTTTTGGAGAGTTTGTCCGAACTTTTGTCTGAACTTAAGTAATCTATTGCATTTCTGGAAGAAGTGTTGTACCCTATAAGCCATGAGATTGTTATTTGTTGCAGATGGTCGGTCACCCATTGCGTTGAGCTGGATAGGATATTTTATTGAGGGTGGGTATGAAGTCCACCTTGTGTCAACCTTTCCGTGCCAGCCGATCGATAGGTTGGCATCGCTTGAGATCATCCCGGTGGCGCTGAGTGGAGCCATAAGCCCGACGGAGCGTGGGGGAGGGGCGAGGGTAAATTTGCTCCGCCGAATTGTGACGGTGAGGCTGCGCACAATGATCAGGCAAGTAGCAGCACCCTTGTCCTTCCCACGAGCAGTGAGGTCCCTGGGAGAAGTGATTAACCGCGTTCAGCCTGAGCTGGTGCATGCGATGCGCATCCCGTATGAAGGCATGATTACATCTCTGGCAATGAAGCAGTTTGAGGAAGAGAAACCACGTGTAAGAAAATTTCCGCTGCTGATCTCGGTGTGGGGAAATGATTTTACGCTGCATGCCAAATCGACGCCGAGTATGACTAACTACACGCGACAGGCATTGAAATTAACGGACGGGCTGCATTGTGATTGCCGAAGAGACCAACGACTGGCAGGAGAGCTGGGATTTGAGGCGACTAAACCACAAGTGCTGGTGCCGTGTGCAGGGGGCGTCAGGATGGAGCTCTTTTACCCAGCGGATGGAATAGTCACTTATGGGACCCAAACGAGGGATGAAAGCAGTCCGGTAACAATCATCAATCCACGTGGGTTCAGAGCCTACGTCAGAAATGACACTTTTTTTCACGCCATCCCATTTGTCTTAGAAAAAAACCCGAATGTACATTTTGTCTGCCCGGGGATGAGGGGGGAAGCGCAAGCGGAAAAATGGATGGCGGAGCTTGGGCTGAAGGATAAGGTCGAGCTGCTGTCTAACCAATCCAGGCAACAGATGGCTGAGCTGTTCCGGAAGTCGCAAATCACGCTTTCGATCACGACCCACGATGGGACCCCTAATACGCTGGTCGAGGCGTTGGCGTGCGGATGCTTCCCCATCGCCGGGGATATCGAAAGCCTGCGGGAATGGATCAGACCGGAAGAGAATGGCTTACTGGTGGACCCAGGTAACCCGAAGGCGCTGGCGGAGGCGATCGTGAAAGCATTATCACAGTCTGAAATGCGAGAGGCGGCGAGGGAGAGGAACCTGCAGATGGTGAGGGAGCGGGCGGAGTATGGGAAGTGCATGGGGATGGTGGACGAATGGTATCGCAGAATGATTCGAGGGTAAGTAATTAGGTAATCAGGCACAGGTATAAGGTACAAGGACACATGTCGTAAGCCCATAGCTCATTGCTGAATGCTCATTGCTGAATGCTCATAGCTGAAGATGAGAAATCTTAAATCTTCTTATCTCTCTTGTGTATTAGAACATTTGTGCTATAATATCTTAGTAATTACTCACCCCTACGCGATTTAAACATTTTCTGGTAAGATGCGCGTATGGGAAAAACGGATCTTGAGACATTTTCAAAAGATGAATTAATCGAACTTATCTTGGCACAGTATGAACAACTGACCAAACTTCAAGCGG
>JBGPBQ010000128.1:0-11225 GCA_041481345.1 Anaerolineae bacterium | reverse complement strand
TGACCACCGGCCAGGGAGTGGATATTACTATGTCGGCTACCAGCGTCATCACCGGTCCTCCACCATCGCCAGAATTTTCCTGGGTAAGCTCAGAGCTCGTTTTCACCTTCACCAATGAAACTTCCGGCACCTCACCTTTGGCGTTCGTCTGGGACTTCGGCGATGGCATCACCAGCACCGAAATCTCTCCTGTGCATGAGTACGCCTTCCCCGGGAACTATACTGTCAGCTTGAGTGCCTCTGATCTATGCGGTGCGATCGGGATAAGCCATGTGGTTACAGCCGTTTGTTCCTCTCCTCAGGCTGGCTTTAGCTGGTTGGATGAAGAGTTGACCGTCACATATACCAACCAGAGCGCCGGGCGGTTCCCCCTCAGCTTTTTGTGGGATTTTGGTGATGGCATTACCAGCACACTCAGTTCCCCCATTCATGATTACAGCCTGCCTGCAATTTATGCTGTGACCCTGAACGCCACCGATTTGTGCGGTACAGGCAGTTTCACCGACCAGGTCACCACCACCTGCACCGCTCCAACCGCATATTTCACCTGGCAAAATGATGGCCTGTCGGTGAGTTTCACCAATTTGAGCGCAGGTACTCAACCGCTTGCATACCAGTGGGAATTCGGTGATGGTTCATCGAGCAATGAGCAATCTCCAACCCACTTATACACTTCCCATGGCAGATACTCCGTCCTCTTGATGGTGACCGGCCTGTGCGGGACATCCGAATACGAACTCGTCGTCCCGTTGGGGCAGTTCATCTTCCTGCCATTAACCGTTCGACAGTAAGAATATTCAATGCCGGTCTTATCTCGAGAGGCTTGGTAATAATTACCCGGCGCTAACCGTAGAGGCGCAGGGGTGGATTTTCAAGCTTGACCATGAAAATCTCACCTGCGCCCATCCTTTTTTGTATTATTGCTTCTTCTCCCACAAGCTGATACTCTCAATGTGATAGGTTTGCGGGAACACATCAATAAGCGCGATACTGGATAGGATATATCCACCTGCTGCCAATTGCTTGCCATCGCGTGCCAGGGTTGCCGGGTCACATGAGACGTACGCCAGGTGGGCTGCTCCTTGCGTCAAAATGCCTTCAACCGTTTTTGACCCTAACCCGGCTCGCGGAGGGTCCAGGATGATGATATCCGCATCGAAATCGACACTCCCCAGCACGTCTTCCACCGGGGCTTCGTATAATTCCACCCGCTCGAATTCATCCAGGTTGGTGGAGAAATCCTCACATGCACTGGGTGAAAGCTCAATCCCCACCAATCGTCTCGCTTTCGGCGCCACGAAGGCGCTGAACAATCCCACCCCACAATAAGCATCCACAACCGTCATCTCGCTGGTTAGTGGGAGACGGTCGATTAAGTGCTTCACCATGGCTTGAGCCTGCCTATTATTCACCTGGAAGAAAGAGCTTGCTGAGACCTTGAAATGCCTTCCAAGCACTTCCATAACGATGTAGTTGCTGCCCGCTATTAGGATACTGTCATAATCACCCACCTGTACCACAGATACCGTCAGGTTCTCGATGCTGAAATCCATCGCTTGCGGGTCCGAGCTCTCCAGGATGAGCATCAATTCCTCATCCAATCCCATCTTCAGGCTCACGCGTTCCAGGCTGGGGATGGGCTCGACTTCGATCTGCGGCCATAACCAGTTAATCGCCTCCTGCGGTAGATGACATTCCCGGATGGCTATGGGCTGGTTGGAATGTATTTTTTGGAATCCCAGCTTGCCCTCACGGGTGAGATGGAATTGTATCGTATTGCGGTAATACCACGGTTCTGGTGAGGCGTGCAACTCAACCTCCGGGGTTCCCCGCAAGCCACCGATTCGCTCCAGCTGCTCATTGAGGATGTCCGCTTTGGCTTTCAATTGAGCCGGATAGTTCATGTGCTGGTAATGGCAGCCACCGCAGGTTGTAAAATGTGGGCATCGCGGTATAACCCGCTCAGGGGATGGTTCTAGCACATCCACCAGGGCTGCCGTTGCGTGGTGGGGTTTATCCTCCACCACCCTCAACCTCACCAGCTCACCCGGGATGGCAAATGGGACGAAAACCACCCTGCCGTCTGGCAGCCTCCCAAGTGCATCCCCGCCGTATGCCAGGCTCTCAATCCTGACGTCAAATGTGCTTGTCATATTTTATTAACCACAGAGACGTCCCAAAGCGGGACGTCTCTGAATGTTTCAATAGTTTTATCGACCCAGCATAAAATCATCGATACCGCACAGCAGGTTTTCCAAATCGCTCATTTGGATCTCTGCCATGTGTGCGATGCGGAATGTCTTGCCCTTCAAATCCCCATAACCATTTGCCAATCTCAGGTTGCGTGGTCCAACAAACTTGTTGAACTCCGCACAATCGAAGGCGGGGGGATTGACCACCACGGTGATGGTTTGAGACCGGTACCCCGCCGGAGCAAACAGCGGCCATCCTTTTTTAGTCGCCCAATCCTGCGAATACTTTGCCATCGCACTGTGGCGTGCAAACCGGTTCTCGATCCCTTCAGCCAGCATGCGGTCGATCTGGTAATCCAGCGCAAAGATCAAAGACATCGCCGGTGTCATCGGTGTGGAATCTTTCAGTCGGTGCTTCTCCAGCAGCAGATAATCAAAGTACCATCCTCGAAAGGGTACCTCTGCTGCCCGAGCCATCGCCCGGTCATTAACCCCGATCAAAGCGATACCAGGTGGAAGCGCCATGCATTTTTGGGACGATGTGAATAGCACATCTAATCCCCACGCATCCATTTCTATCTTTACTCCACCCAGGGAGGAAACTGCATCCACCGCGATGAGTGTATCTGGGCTCACCCGGTGCACCACTTCAGCGATTTCCTTGACCGGGTTCTGAACTCCCGTGGATGTCTCGTTGTGTACGATCGTGATCAGCTCATATTTCTGCTTTTTGAGCGCTTCCTCAACCATTTCTGGCAGGATAGCCTGACCCATAGGCACTTCAACTTTGTCGGCGAGTTTCCCATTGGCGATCGCCACGTCATACCAGCGTTTGGCAAATGAACCGTTAACACAGTTCAGCACCCGCTCTTTTGCCAGGTTGCGCACTACAGATTCCTGCGCACCACTGCCCGAGTTGGTCATGATGAAGATGCGGTACTGTGTAAAAAATATCTGGCGTAATTTATCGGCTGAGCGTTGGAAAATGGTCTCGAAATCTTTACTGCGGTGTGGGATCATTGCCCTCGTCTGTTGTTGTAGCACATCCGGAGAGACATCTACCGGACCTGGAACGAACATCGGTGACATACGAACCTCCTCAGATTGTAGATGTGAAATTTCTCATTGATTTAGATTTATTCTACCACCCCTGTCTATTTTATAATATGACTATGCGTCGCTTTTTGGCAATGATCTTCATCCTCATCGTAGCGGTTTCCTGCGCAGGTGTACCGATCGCAGTGTTTAAACCTGCACCTTCCGCAACAGTTACTCCCCTACCCACCGTTACTTCCACTCTTCCACCTTCACAAACACCACCCGCACTGCCTTCATCCACTCCCACCCAGCAGCTGCCCACCAACACACCCGCCCTCACTGCCACCCCCACTCCAGCTACTAAAGGGTTCCAAGTCCTCTATCATCCCGATGATGTGCTCTACGTGGGTGACCAGGTCAGCTTCGAAGTGATCTCACCACCCGGTATGGATCTAAAGGGTTCCAGCGTGCGGGTGCAGGTCGACCCACCGGGCGGTTCAAATCTTGGTCCGGTGGATTTCGGTGCATGGGGCATTCAAGGTCGTTCTGAAGCTGCGATGGTCTGGGTTTGGGACACAAAAAATCAAAACGCAGGGCTGCATAGCCTTACTTATAGCGTTCAACCCCAGGGAATTTCCTGGACTGAACAAGTCAATCTCCTGCCGTCCGCGGCGATGCCGCCTGCCGAGGCCGAAGCGCATTGGGCTGAAACCCGCACCCAATGCTGCACGCTATTTTATATCACCGACACCGCCTCCGAACGTGACCTGCCTTCACTAACAACGCTGTTAGATGCCCAAGCTCAGGATGTGGAAAATAAGATGGGGGCAGACTTCACCCAGCCCATCACGATTACCGTTCTTCCTCGTCTATTGGGGCATGGTGGGTTTACTACATCCGAAATCAGCGTATCTTACCTCGACCGAAACTATGCTGCAAATTCTTGGGAGCTTGTGGTGCATCATGAGATGGTTCATACCATCGATGGTCAGCTTGGGGGTGATTTCCGCCCTACCATCTTCGTTGAAGGGCTTGCCGTTTATATGACCGGCGGCCACTATAAGCTTGAGCCTCTAATGCCGCGTGCAGCTGCCTTGCTGCCAAGCTATCTGAACCAGTACATCCCCTTGAAGACATTGGCTGATGACTTTTACGCCTATCAGCACGAGATCGGATATCTGGAAGGTGCCTCCCTCATTGAATACATGGTCAAATCTTATGGTTGGAGCGCATTCTCATCCTTCTACCGTGATATCCATAGCCATCAGGGAGAAACTCAATCAGACTCGATTAATTCAGCTTTGCTGGTCCACTTTTCCATTACTTTCTCCCAGCTTGAGCAAGATTTCATCGCTGCTTTGCAGGCTGAACCGGATACCTCAGCCTGGGTTGATGACGTCCGGCTGACAGTGACCTTTTACGACACAATGCGCCGTTACCAGCAGCTTTTGGATCTTTCCGCTTATTTCCGCACAGCCTGGCTCATGGATAATAAAACGATGCGGGAGCGTGGCATCGTTGCAGATTATCTGCGCCATCCTCACACCCCGGCAAACCTGGCATTGGAGACGCTGTTCCTTACTGCACATCAGCAAATGATTGCACAGGATTACGCTTCTGCCAGCCAAACCCTGGACGCCATTAGCTCAGTCCTGGAGAGCATTGATCACGGGGTGACTGACCCATTCGCCATATCACAAGTTACTACTGACTACTTCACCATCTCCGATTCACTTCAACATCAGGGCTATGAAGTGCAAAACATTGCACTGATTGGTGACACAGCTTCAGTTTCTGTCACAACCCCTACCGGACCAGACTTGATTCCCCTCAATCTCAAGCGGACAGGCGGTCAATGGTCCATCATCCCATAGAAGGGATTAATAATTAGATTTTTATTGCGTAGGGATCCCGCTTAACCTGAATTGGCGCTTATGATAATTAGCGCCAATACCCCCAGGTTGCAAATAGAACCAAGCATTAATAAACCAAAACTTTCCAGCCATTTCGATTTCTGTCGGATTGCTGTAATAAACGTGGACATCACCGCTAATAAGAACGCAATCAGCACCCACAGACCGATTGAAAAACCCAGGATGATAAGTGGGATGAATGCTCCCGTCATGAGCCAGGTCATCCTAAGCCAACCAATAGTCTTCCTGCGCAGACAGAAAAATGCCGCCACAAAGCCGGCAATTCCAGTAAACAACCAATCGATGAGCATCAATCCGGGCAGTAGCCAAAGGGCTGCCTTGGCGATCTGCGTTTGGTAAACATAAGTGAAGACCACCCCTGAAAAGGTCACGATTGCTGCTAAAAATGAAAGCAACAGGGCTAGCATATCAACCCAGGGCCAACGACTTTCGGTATTTGTGCTCATCTCGAAGTATTAATGACAATATCCTAACGCATTGAAGATAATATCAAAGGGTGAAACGCAATACAAGCCTCCCCCCGAGCTCCATGGTTGGTCGATAAAAACCAAAACTGCGATCACCAGGATCACGATCACCAACAGGCATCCACAACCTGCCAGCAGCCACGAATTGATCGGCTTATTACCCGTTTCTTGGACTTCCTCCTGCGGAAGCTCCGGCATAGGCTGTTGCGGTTTGGGTATATTGCTCACCTGCGGCATGGGTGTTGAGGCAGGTTGTGGCTGGCTTTCGATCGGCACAGCGATCGCTGCCACGGGTGTCGATCCCAGGTCGACCGGGCTTGGGACGGTTGCATCCAGGTCGATTGGCTCACCGTCAAAAACTACCCCCACGTTATCCCCAAACATGATCACCTCACCGATTGCCAGCAGGTGTGGGCCGATCAGCCGTTGTCCGTCGATGTAGGTTCCGTTGGTCGAGTTGTTGTCTTCGATTTTATAGCGGTCCGCTTCTCGTGTCAGCCGGGCATGTTTCCGTGAGACTTCTGCATCATTGATCACGATATCATTGGCAATATCCCGACCGATGGATACCTCATTTCGGTCCAACTCAAACACCTGACCAGGATTGGGTCCCTGCCGCATCACCAGGCGATATTGTGGTCCTGCCATATTCTCCTCCTTCTTAAAATCAAACCCTCACCCCTGCTGCGTGGCCAATAAACTAATATTAATGATTTTTATCGATATTGTCAAACCGGCTAGCCCTTTGGTTCAGCTTCAAACGCTGCACCGCAGTATTGGCAAAAACGCGCATCGCTTGAAGAGCTTCTCCCACAGCGGGGACAGACTTGTTCATTAGTCAGTACACTCGTCTTCTCGACCTTATGCCTGTGTGATCGCTCTCGCTTTATCAGGCGGGGTTTTCTAGCTGTTTTCTTGACTGCCGGCACATCATACCAGGAGGATGCGTCGTTTGCAGTCACCAGCTGTTTATCTGGATTTTCTGCCAGGATTTCCACCTGTTTACTTTCTCCCTTCTTCTTGATGATGATGATTTCAGGAAGCCGCCGTGGCTTTTTCTGATCTGCAGGGAGACCATCTTGAATCCGCTTTCCCAACCTGGGTTTGGGGAGCTTTTCACCTAGTTTACGCGCATATTCTTTTCCCCGGGTGAACGCTTGGATGGATAGATCTCGCATCTGTTTTGCCGATAGATGTCGTCCCGAGAGGTACCAGCCTAGTATGGCATGCCCAACCACATACGTTCCCGAATAGGCGACTGCCACTTTGGGGATAATCCCCCACCCCGGCACTAGTCCAATAAGACTGCGCGCGGTTTGCCTCCATATAAAACCACTGCCGATCACACCGCCAAATTCCGTCACGTAATCCTGCCAGCGGGTTGAGAACCCCACCAGCAAACCCAATTTATATGCTAAAAATGCTTGCGATTTCGTGAGAATTACCAGGTCGGTTAAATTTAGCGGCAGATCCAGCACAGGCACAATTTCCGCCAGGCCGGTGCTGATAGAATAGGCAGCATTTGAAAAGCAAGTCTCATTGATCAGCTGGTGTGCAATCGTCACCCGGAACAGCGGGAATTGCCTGCCAAGTGCGATGTGTAGCTGCGGTAGCAGCTCCAGCACTGCGGGGATAAATTCCTTTTGTAAACTCCCGCTGTCGTTCGCTGAGCCGTATATTACCGTGTTTGCCTGCCACCCCAGCTGGGCCTCTGCGGGTATATTACCGCTCACTAAATCAGCCTTATTGATGAACACCAGCACATTTTTTCCCGCTTCGCTCCACTTTTTGACCAGTAATTGCTCTAAACCGAAGTCTGTACGCGTTGCATCAACCAGGAGAATGGTCAGGTTTGCCGCCGGCGCGGGAGTATCCGCCTCGACGGTGATGATCGCCAGGGGTGATTGGGAGTGGATATCTGCGCGTGCCGGATCGGAGCGCATTTGTTCTGCCAGCGTGTGTTTCCCCGCTCCTGTGGTCCCCACCACCGCAATCTTGAGCGGATAAGTGGCTGCATCCCGGATCGGTTTTAAGTCGATCTCTTTGATATTATTCCATATTGAGGAAATGTCTTTTAAGCCTGCCACGACACCTCGCGCTTACGTGAATGGTCTGGGTTTGATTACCTTTATGACATTATACCGCCGTAACCGGCCTCATTCTAAACCCTCGGGTCGTCCTAAATGTTCCATGGGAATGGATTTTAATATTTTCCAACTGGCTTGCGTGAGTGGAATGGGTAGAACTTATTCTTCACACTCTTCTTTTTGTCTCCTATGATGAAATGCTCAACCTGTTCTTAAACACAAAACGGCAGATGCATTTTACGCATCTGCCTCCTTGCCGGAGGTTGTTTACAGGACGATCAATCCGTTTTTAAAACCGAGGTTGACCGCCTCCACCCGATTATTCGTACCCAGTTTGCTGAATATTGCCGAAACATGGAACTTCACCGTATGCGCGCTGATCTTTAATCTCGCAGCGATTTGTTTGTTCGTCAGTCCAAGCGCTAGGAGCTGCAGGATTTCGATTTCTCGGTTGGTGAGTGGTTCTACGAGGTCGGTCTTTCCATTTTTGCTACCGGCGGGATATTTGAACGCTTGATTCAGCCACATTGGGTTGATCACGCTCAGCCCTTCATTCAAGGCTTGAATGCTGGCAATCAGCTCAGCCTGAGTTGATTCTGGGTCCAGCATTCCCCACGCCCGCACCTGTAACTTGGTCAGGGATTCTAGTACATTTATGTCATCGTGGACCAGCAGCAGTGCCTCTGTTTCATCGATCTTCAGCTTGGTCAATTCAGATAGCACCGCTGCCAGGTCCGCGGAAGCCCCGGGTGACCACACGATCACATCCGCTTCAGTCCGCACATCCGCCATCTCAGTCAGGCTGGCAGCTTCGTTGACGATATCTATGTTTGGGTCCTCACTTAAGAGTGCCCTTAGACCGGCTCTGACTGCGATTGCTGGCGCGATGATGGTTATGCGGATCAATTCAACCTCATAGGTATATTATATCGAAGGTTTCACCGTTCAAGTTTTGCTTCCCTGTATCCGAAGACTGAAATTCGTCCAGATTTTATTTATGCTCGCCCACCGTCACAGAGATGCTCACCGGTTTCCCACCCCGCAGAATCTGTATCGCCAGTGGTTTTCCAACCGATTCTCCGCTCAGGTGCACCATCAGCTCATCATGGTCTGCGATTGGCTGCCCCTCTATTGCCACCAGGATGTCTCCAACCATCAAGCCACCTGCTTCAGCCGGGCTGCCGCTCTCCACTGAAACCAGCAGTAAACCGGTCTCCTGCTCACGGCTGAGCACTTTGCGTAAATCAGCTGCCAGCTCCACCTGCTGAGAGCGGATCCCCAGGTAGCCCCGCTTGATATATCCGAACTTTGCCAGGTTTTCGGCATCCGACCACGCCAGGAATGCCGGTATGGTGATGGCAGCCCCGTGCGCCAGCCCGGAGGTGTTCAAACCAACCACCCTCCCCTCGGTATCGATGAGCGGTCCTCCTGAAAATCCGGGGAATGGGACGGCATCCGTACGCAGGTAGCGTTCCAACAATCCACCTCTGCCTGTCCTCACCGGACCACCGATTGCACTCACGATCCCCAGACTGGCCTCGATTCCTTCCAGGCCTGGACGTCCTAATGCTA
The DNA here is from genome assembly GCA_041481345.1 of Anaerolineae bacterium. Classification (GTDB taxonomy): domain Bacteria; phylum Chloroflexota; class Anaerolineae; order Anaerolineales; family UBA4823; genus FEB-25. The sequence continues at coordinate 1,935 of JBGPBQ010000128.1, read as the reverse complement.
TCACCAGCTGTCCCACTCGGGCATCCTGGCTCGCTCTCTCAGCTGGCGTACTGCTGGCTTTTTCCAGGCGTAGCAGCGCCAGGTCATTCCCGGGGTCACGCCCGGCGATGCTTGCAGTGACATTCGTTCCGTTGGCAAGCGTCACCGATATGTCCTCATCTCTTTCAACCACGTGATCTGCCGTCAGGATCAAATCGGCTGCATATACAATTCCACTGGCTGGCATACGGTGCCGACCATTAACTATCACTGTCGATCCACCTGCCTTTTCCACTGCCTCAATCAGCGACTCGGATAATGCGCTTAAAGGGTTTGTTCCCGTAACCATATACTACCTCCATAAATGAACTGAATTTCTACATTTAACTTGCTGTGTAGATTTTTTACATATTTATTGTTCAGTATAATTACCACCTCACAAAATTGCATCGTCCATTTGGGTAGTTCCTCACCTGGATATGTAGGCAGGTCCGGACCTTATCGGCTGACTGCTCTCCTATCAAAGCTGTTAGCTCTACGTTTGTAACCTTGTCGATTACCCCCTTGTTGACTAAAATAGTAAACCTCATGGAATTGCAGCATATCGATCGTTACGACATCAAATCGCTTATCGGGCAGGGTGGCATGTCCACGGTTTACCTGGGTTATGACCCCCGCTCTCAGCGTGAAGTCGCCATCAAGATCCTGCCCCCCTATTATTTGCATTCAACTAAGTTTCGCGAGCGGTTTGAGCGTGAAGCCTATATGATTGCCCTGCTGGAACATCCCGCCATCGTACCAGTGTATGATATGGGCGAGGAGGACGGTCAGCCATATATCGTCATGCGCTATATGTCTGGCGGTTCCCTGTCAGACAAGCTTAAAAAGGGTCCCATTCCCCTCAGGGAATGTATGGACATGTACCTGCGCCTGGCGCCAGCCCTCGATACCGCCCATGCCCGTGGGGTCACTCATCGCGATGTCAAGCCAGACAACTTGCTGTTTGATAAGTATGACAATGTCTTCCTCTCCGATTTTGGTCTTGCCCGCCTGAGGGAGACGATCGGTTTTGCCAACATCAGCGATGGCACCATCATGGGCACACCCGCTTACATGAGCCCGGAACAAATCCAGGGTGATCATGAAATCGATGGGCGATCAGATATCTATTCCATGGGGGTTGTGCTCTATCAAATGTTGTGCGGTGAAGTGCCATTCTATGGCACCACGGCCGCCTCCGTGATGATGTTGCACCTTGTCAATCCGGTGCCCCAGATCCTTGAGAAAAACCGAACCCTCCCCTCCGCCATCCAGACCATCCTGGATACGGCCATGGCTAAAAAACCGGATGACCGTTATCAGTCTGCTGGAGAATTCGCCAAGGCGATTCAAGCCGTGACCACTGGGGTGCATCGTAAGCCCGCCCTTCATAGCACGCAAATAAAGGCAGATTCATCCAAACGGAGCAGCCCGCCACCCGTCAGCTCAACGCCTGTGAACGGCAGTCTCACCCCCGTCCCTAAAGCAGTCGCCAATGTCCCAAGCCCTGCAGCCTCTACGACCACCCCTCCTCCGCGTAAGTCAGAAGCGCACCTATCTCCTTCTACATCCCATCCCGATCCGCTTCTAAAAAAACGGTTCATTATCCCAGTTTGGGGTTGGTTGCTTGGTGCGGCTGTGATCCTCATCCTGTCTCTGGTGATCATCCTGTGGTCGCAGGGAGTGTTCCCTTCTAACCCCTTATCAGGCTCATTGCTTAAACCCAATACTCCATCTATCCAGGCTACCCAATCATCCCAAACCATCGGCAGTGTAACCTCCTCAGCCCAAACCCCCATCGTCCTGGGTCAGGCAGATAAGCTTGCCTTCGTGAAGTCCTCGGATATCTGGGCATCCAATTTGGATGGCAGCGATCTGGTTCCCCTGACCAACGACGGGGAGAAGAAATCCAATTTA
>JBGPBQ010000127.1:0-11240 GCA_041481345.1 Anaerolineae bacterium | reverse complement strand
TTTGTCAATTGACGCTTCAGACGAGTTTTAGTAACCTATACGAGTATTTTGATAAAGTAGGTATACTAATTTATCTCAGACTAAGAAGGAGAGAATAATTATGGCGATGAAAATCAATGAAGAGTGCATCTCGTGTGGCGCATGCATTCCAGAATGCCCGACTGAATCAATTAGCGAAGGTGATACGATTTACTTGATCAATGCAGATACTTGCGTAGAATGTGTCGGTCATTTTGACTCACACCAGTGTGTGTCGGTCTGCCCTGTTGATTGCATTGTTAATGTATAGTACTTGACCATACCAACAAAAAAGAATGCCAGTGTTCGTTCAAACGGATGCCGGCATTTTTATTTTAATCCATATTGCCAGGCGATTTTCATTACACTAGATTATTTATCTCGATATCGTGAACATAAGTAATTATTCTTTCTCTGATATACTGATTAACGTATAATAAGGGAACCTTATGTGTGGAATCTTCGGGATCATCACAAAAGAAGAACAATTGTTGGGACCAACGCTGACGGATGCGGCAAAAAGGCTGTCTTATCGCGGATATGATTCGGTAGGCTGTGCCACGATCACCAAAACCGGGCATATCGATCTGAGAAAAGATGCCGGAAAAGTCGATGAGGTCGCCCCACGCCTCAACTTTAATGAAATGTTCGGTAGTCGTGGGATCACACAGCTGCGCTGGGCAACTTTCGGTTCTCCATCCCGTGCAAATTCTCAACCTCATTTGGATTCGAAAGGCATGATGGTTGGAGCACATAATGGGAATGTAGTTAACAATCTTGAGCTCCGCCAACAATTTATCGATGAAGGTATGGTTGTACGCTCAGAAAATGATGGAGAGACCTGCGTCCACGCGGTCGAACGCTACAGCAGCCAGGGTTGCGATATCATTGATGCCATTCGCAAAGCCTACAATGATCTACAGGGAGACTATTCCTTCGTAATCGGTGTGGTGGGAGAAGAAAAACTCTACGCATTCAAAAAAGGCTCGGGGCTGGTGGCAGGGATAACAGAGGATGCGACCTGCGTATCATCGGACCTACCCTCGATCTTGCCTATTACCAGACGGGTATTATATATAGAGGATGGCGAAATCGTGATCCTTCAGCCTGACAGGATTGAGTTACGAAGTGTGAATGATGGATCGATCATCCAGCGGGATTTTGAGTTGATTACTGAAAGCATGGAATTAGCTAAAAAAGGTGGCTATGCGCATTACATGCTCAAGGAAATTCACGAACAATCACAGGTTGCGCGTGAGCTCATCCACATGTTGGATAGCTTTCCAAGCATCGAGCTCATGGCTCAGCGCATGTCAAACGCCAGGAATCTTTACCTGATCGGTTGTGGCACAAGCTACCACGCTTGCAATCTAGGTTCAATCTATATCGCCAATCTGGCAGGTAAGGCTGCCATACCGGTGCTCGCCACCCAGTTTGTCTCTCAGTATGGCCCAACATTGGGTCCTGAAGATGTTGGCATATTTGTCAGTCAGAGTGGAGAGACCAAGGATGTTCTCAATGCACTATCCCTGGCGAAAAGTAAGGGCATGCAGGCATTCAGTCTAGTGAATGTCATTGGCTCAACCTTGATGAAATCGACCGAGCTGTATTTACCCCTAACTTGCGGTTACGAGATCAGTGTTCCGGCAACAAAAACCTATACCAACCAGGTGATCGCTTTTCTATATCTGGCACTGAAAATGGGCGCGCTATCTACAGCCGATCTGAATCAATTACCCCAATTAATCGACCAAACCGTTGTTTCCACTGACGCGCAGATCTTACGCCTGGAACAGGTGCTGGATTCATGGAAGGATACATACTGCCTGGGTTATGGATCTACCTACCCAGTTGCCCTCGAGGGTGCCTTAAAGCTGAAAGAGGTCACTGATATTCACTGTGAGGGTTTATTATCCACCGAATTCAAGCATGGACCTTTAGCGGCAGTCCAGGATGGATATCCAATAATCTTCATTGCCGGTCCTGAGGACGTCCCGTTGATCGTGAGCGGGATCAATGAAGTCGCTTGTCGAGGCGCCCGGACGATTGTTATCGGTGAAGAGGACAGTCAGCTCCAAGCCAATGCCAATGACATGATCACAATCCCGCGCACCAGTGCCATCATCAATCCGATTCTGGCGATTATCCCCATGCAGCTGCTCGCCTACCGGGTCAGTGTATCGCGTGGGTTCGATCCAGATTATCCGCGCAATTTGAGTAAAACTTTGACCGTTGATTAGCGAATTTCTTCTTCCGAACGTTGAATCACTCGGTAACTAGTAATTATGAATCCACATAATTTCCAAGATTTCTGACCAGGAGATATTCAGATATGGATGAGAAAATTCGTCAGTTATTAAAGATTGATGCCTCCAGACTGGAAGCTTTGAATTCAATCCTGTTGGATCCGGATATAACCGTTGTGAATGATTTTCTCAAGGTCGTCGAAAAGTATGGCACTCCGGAGGAAATCAATCGAAAAGCTGAGCAGGCCGGAAGCCTCGAGAACCTGTTGAAGAAGGTTGAAGCAATCAAACCCGAATACCTTGCGGACCTAAAATGGTTGGAGCAGCAACGCGACCGTTCTGCTTTTATCAGTGTGGCTGATTACCGTAAAAAAGTGTTGGGAGAGAAATTCAGGTCCATGGATTTCAAAGAGGATTTCGCCGTAACCTTGGAGGTGAGCGCTTACCAGTACTTCTCCTGGATTATTGCCTGTGCCCATGAAGCGATCGATAAGCAGCTCCTGATGCCCGGAAGGTTCATCAAGGTCCGAAAAATGAAGGAGCAGGAATTGGACGGTGACCTTCCCGCTATTGCAGCTGCCATGAATATCATTGGTGCCTCCTACGTCGAGACGCTGGATACCAAGGGGACGGATGGCTCGAATATCCATCTGGGTGGTCCGGCAACGATCACAGGCTATTTTGGCGGAGTAGGCGAACCCAATCATTACCCGCTGAAATGGTTGGATGAATTTTTATATTACTATACGAATTATGGTGTCCGGCAGGTGCTGAATATTAACCCAGGCACTGTTCTGTTGGGATATTTCCTTTACCGTATAGGGGTGAATATTGAATTCAAGATTTCCGTATTTATGGGAAATGATAATCCATATGCCGGTTTATGGACTTTGATTGGAGCAAAGCTATTCTCACGCGATGATGGGACTTCACCGTTAATTGGCTTCAATTGGAGCAACTCAGTAAATAATGAAACCCTCGAAATTACAGCCCAATTCCGGAAGCAGTTAGGCTTTGAAGATGTGGTCAGGTTTGAGCATCATATCACTGAAACCTGGAAGAGCATCGTCCGCCAGCCATATAACCGACGCGATGAGCTAATCCAGTTGGCTGATCACGTCGCCAACATTTCTGCTAAACACGAAGGTGGAGATCCTGAAATTGACCAAACCCGCACCCACCCCTCAGATATCCTGGATTATTTCCGCGATAAAAGCGAGGTGATCGAAGCTGGTGATTGGGAAAACTTGAAGATCAATTTTATGGATAAGTTTGACGCAGCCAATCGCACCGCCTATGCTCTCACTAAAAATGGGTTGTCCTTTATCGCTGCCCAAAATTTGCACAAATAAGGTGTCTTATGATCCCAAAACAGATGGAGTCTTTCCTCAGAGAGCATATCCCGGAGCAGACCTGGAAGAGCCGCCTCATTTGCGAGGCGGGTAAATGCTTTATCGATTTCGGTCCTCTGGATGTCGACCGTCTGGGTAGGCTGGGTATTGAAGTAGATAGCCTGGGACCTAAAGTGGTTGCCTGTCTTTGGGATGAAGAAACTCCACTGGAAGTTGGGGGTTACTTGGTGGTGGATAACCTGGCAATGGGACGTCCGTCGATGGGTGGCATCAGGATGCTCCCCGACTTAATACCGAATACGATCCATAACCTTGCCAGGGGGATGACCCTGAAAAATGCCGCCGCCATCCTACCCTACGGGGGTGGTAAAGCCGGTATTGTAGCTGACCCAAACCTGCCTCCCGAAATCCATCAAGAAATTGTCCGTCGTTTTGCAGGATTGATCTACCGCTACCGAGATATTTATCTACCTGGACCGGACGTCGGTACTAATGATGCCGACATGAAAATTATCGCCATCATGAACGGGTTGGATAATGCTTTATCCAAACCGGTCGATATGGGAGGCAACCGTATCGACCAGCTCGGCGCTGCTGGGGGAGGTCTGGCGATTGCTCTAGAAGCATTACTGGAAGAAATGCCGCGTTTGCACGTCCTTCCGCAGTTCTCAGGATCGGTGATACCAGATAATAATGAGATCACCATTATGATCCAGGGATTCGGGGCGGTGGGTGCTCATGGAGCGCGATATCTCAAGCGACGCCTACCAGAAGTGCACATTGTTGGTATCAGCGACGTCTCAGGGTACCTGTTCGATCCCAATGGTCTGCCGGTAGAAACTTTATTCAACGACTGGCTTAGCAAAGGTGCAGTCACTAAAAGTTATTTCCAGGAGAAATTAATCAATCTTGTATCTGGAGATTACTCAACCAAATATTCAAGCGATCCTGAAGATCTATTGCGGGAATCAGCGTTTTGTTTTATCCCTGCTGCACCCATTGCGAATTATCTGGATGTAGTCGATGCGACCCACCCCTCAATGACCACCGATCGGATGGGTGCCTGGAGGTTGATCATTGAAGGCGCGAACACCTATTCGCCAGCCCCCGACCGAAAATATGCCCGCTCTCGGATGGAGCGTGAGGTTTACCGTCGAAAAGGAATCCTGATTGTGACGGACTACCTGGTTAACTCTGGCGGAGTAATCTTTGCCGCCCAGGAACACCTGATCCGTACGCCTGCCCATCTGCGCATCCCAGAAAGCACTTTGGGCGATATTGAAGGAGTCAATACTTGGTTGGATCAACATTCGAAAGACTTCGAGCAGCTGGCAGAGAACCGCCTTAAAGCTGCCGAGAAAGCTCGCGATGAGGTGATCAAGCGGAACATGCATGAGCTGATTGATCTATTGATTTCCGACCCGGATTTGCTCCCGTGCGAGGCAGCTGAAAGCATCAGTATCAGCCGGATCGCATCTAAGGAAAGAGATCGCAAAGCATCAGACATCATGGAGTCAATCATCACCATCCAGTCGACAGGTACATTACAGGAGGCAGCTCGATTATTCGTCGAGACAGGCTGCCCCATCCTGGCTGTGATCAATGCGCGTGACGAGCTGGTGGGGGTTGTCTCCAATTGGGATATTACCAAGACAGCTTCACGCGGTCCAATAGAAAAAACGACCCTGGATCAAGCCATGACCAGGCAGGTAATCTCAGCAACACCCGACGATCCCATTCTGGACTTAGTCCGTAAGCTAGAGTATCACGAAATTTCTGCGATGCCCGTCACAGAAGGGAAAAAAGTATTGGGTATGGTCAGCACGGATATCCTCGCCCGACGCTCGCTCTATCGTTTGCTGCAGACCCGCCAAGATTAGATGCTTGTCGTCGTAAATTCAGCAGCCTCTCCCGATCTAGATCTGGAGAGGCTGTTTTCATGATCACCAGATCTTAGAACAAAATATCGAATAATGATTATCAAACCATGTCAATACGGAATCCCAATATTTTTGGGGAGCCGTAAGCGATCTTCTTGAGCGCCTGCCCTGAATGAAATGAGGGGTGGCAATCTGCCCTGGTATGGTTTTACTCATATAAAACATTTCTAATGACTTTTTAGCGTATTTGTACAATATTTTGTCCGACAAAGGCAAACTACTTGACAAATAGTACATTTGTTCTATAATAATAAAATGGAAGCTTACGAGAAATTAAAGTTGGTCACCTCACAAATGCACCTGGAGCCAGCTGAAGATTCCACCCTCCCCCAGCTTGCTACCCGTAAGCAGGATAAAGTCACAGTAAGTGATGCCGTTCTTCCAAATGGGAAACGCATTTCCCTGCTAAAATCCCAGCTTTCTACGGTTTGTGAGCGTAACTGCTATTACTGCCCATTTCGGTCCGGACGTGATTTTCAAAGAGCATCTTTCAATCCCGAGGAATTTGCCCGGGTATTCATGTCGCTATACGTGGCGCACATCGCCGATGGGATCTTCCTTAGTTCTGGGATTTTCAATAATGGTGCTTTCACTCAGGATAAATTGATCGATACTGCCGATATCTTACGCAATAGATTTAAATACGGGGGCTATATCCATCTGAAAATCATGCCGGGAGCGGATTATGCTCAGGTGGAACGCGCCATGCAACTTGCGGATCGAGTTTCGATCAATCTCGAGGCGCCCACTACTGAACGTCTAGAAAAACTTGCCCCACATAAGCAGTTCGTTGAAGAACTTCTCCAGCCGTTAAAATGGATCAACCAAATCCGGCAGACACAGCCACCGTATAAAGGTTGGGACAAACATTGGCCCTCATCGGTAACCCAATTTGTGGTCAAACCGACCTGGAGTTATTATCAACCACCGAATACCTTTACAATCAATTGCGTTTAAAACGCACCTATTATTCCACCTTTACCCCCATACCGGATACACCGTTGGAAAACGTACCGCCTGGCTCTCCGAAGCGTGAATATCGTCTCTACGAAGCCTCGTTTCTATTGCGCGATTATGGCTTCGGACTTGAGGAGCTACCCTTTAATCGGGAGGGTCATTTACCATTAGATGTCGATCCTAAGTTTGCCTGGGCACAGCAAAACTTATCAGGGAATCCTGCTGAAATCAACCGCATGGATAGACAGTCGCTGTTGCGAGTGCCTGGGATTGGGCCAAAAAGTGCCATGAAAATCATGGCCTCTCGAAGGAAAGATAAATTAACTCATCCTGACCAGTTGCAGGCATTCGGTGTAAACCTTAAACGTGCAGCACCTTTCATCCTTATTAATGGGAAGAGCCCTGTTATTCAAATGACATTCTTATAACTAAACCCTTATCCCTTGTTTTTTTTATTTGGATACTCTATACTGAGATACCATGCTACGTATAGGTATCGATATTGGAGGCACCTTTACCGATTTTGTGGTTCACGATCCTGAAAATGACAGGATCACCACATTCAAGATCTTATCTGATCCGACTAATCCTGCCCACACCGTCCTGCAAGGCCTAAATCAGATCGACCTGGGACAATCTGCCCAAATCATCCATGGCTCGACTGTAGCAACCAATGCTTTATTGGAAAGAAAAGGTGCTCGAACAGCACTAATCACCACATTTGGATTTAAGGATGTTATTCAAATTGCCCGGCAAAATCGACCCAGCCTATATGACTGGTCGGTAAGACCAACCCCACCGCTTGTTCCGTCTGAGCTGAGGGCAGAGGTCCATGAGCGGGTTGATCACCACGGAAATGTCCTATTACAGCTCAATCCAGCAGAGCCAGATGAAATTATCGAATCCTTCAACCTGAAGGAAGTTGAATCAGTCGCAATTTGCCTGCTATTCTCCTTTTTATATCCTGATCACGAACAGCTAATCGCGGATAAGCTGCGCGCTGCCGGTTACCTCGTATCTGCGTCCTGCGATATCCTACCTGAATATCGGGAATATGAGCGCACCAGCACAACCGTGGTTAACGCCTATGTCTCTCCGATTCTAGACCAGTATTTATCCACGCTGGAAACATCTCTCCCCAATTCGAGTTTGCAAATCATGCAGTCCAATGGTGGCATGATCTGCCTGGGTGAAGCCAGGCGGAATGGTGCTCGCTGCATCTTATCCGGACCAGCCGGTGGGATTGTCGGTGCACAAAATATTTCTCAAACGATGATAATGAGTGCTCAGTCCGATAACCAGATGGCGGTGATTCTCAAGTTGATCACATTCGACATGGGTGGCACCTCCACCGATGTGTCATTGATCGATGGCCAGCCTGGTCTCACCACCGACGCTTCGGTGGGAGGCTGCCCGATCCACCTTCCGATGTTGGATATTCACACAATTGGTGCTGGAGGTGGTTCGATCGCTGCCATCGATGCGGGTGGGTCATTACGCGTCGGACCGAAAAGCGCAGGCGCCTATCCAGGTCCGGCATGCTACGGCATAGGCGAATTACCGACGGTCACCGACGCAAATCTCGTCCTGGGGCGTCTGCTCCCGGACCATTTCCTGGGCGGAAGGATGAAGATAGACCCTGCCCGATCATTTACAGCTCTTGAAAAACTTAGTGAATCCTTACACCTGACTGCAATTCAAGCAGCTTTGGGAGTTATTGAGATTGTTAATGCTCAAATGGAAAAAGCGCTGCGAGTCATCTCCATCGAAATAGGTCATGATCCTCATGATTTCAGCCTGTTCTCTTTTGGTGGCGCTGGCGGTCTGCATTCCGTGGAGCTGGCGCGTCAAATGGGTATTCCCAAAGTGATCATATCAAAATTTGCCTCAACTCTGTCTGCATATGGTATGTTGGCCTCGGATGTAATCAAAGATTATGTTAAAACGGTCATGCTTCCTGGCACGGTCGAACAAGGACTGATTGGCGAACTCTTTTCTCCAATAGTTAAAATGGGAGAATATGATTTAGAAGCTGAAGGAATAACACCTCAAAGTATCTCAATCCTACCCAGCTTAGACCTTCGTTATACCGGGCAATCCTACGAATTGAACATCCCGTTCAGCGAAAATTTCATCACTGATTTTCATTCTGCTCACGATCTAGCTTATGGATATTCATGCTCAGAAAGAAGTGTTGAAATCGTAAATCTGCGGGTCAGAGCAATTGGCAAGACTACTTCAATTAGGCTTCCCAAGGCCAACACGAACAGGTTGCCAGATAAACCTGCTCTGCTTGGACACCGCCAGGTATATCTATCCGAGAAAGACTCCTCTCTGCCAATCTATGACTATGACGCTTTGATCCCAGCTATGCGACTGACCGGACCAGCTCTCATCGTCTCGTCGGACACAACCATCTTCATAAATACAAATGATGTAGTCAATGTCGATACATATCTAAATCTGCTGATCGATGTCTATACAGATAAAAGTACATCCATAGACATTTCTGGTTTGAAAGAATAACTCACCGCATTATTCGAGGAAAATAACCCATGTCTACTCACCCATTACGGATATTCACAGGATCTGCACACCCAGCCTTGGCACATGAAGTTACCCATATTCTTGGTGTCCCGCTCGGAAAATCCTCCACGCGCACCTTCGACGATTCGGAAACCTACGTGACGATTGATGAAGTTGTTCGTGACCAGGATATCTTTTTCATCCAAACTTGCTCAGCTCCGGTCAATGACCACCTGATGGAAATATTGCTATATTTGGATGCGTTTCGGCGTGCCAGCGCGCACAGCATCAGCCTGGTAATTCCATATTTCCCGTATGCCCGCCAGGATCGTATGGCACGCGGACGGGAAGCTATAAGCGCCAGGGTGGTTGCAAGCTTATTGGAATGCCAGGGTGCAGCCAGGGTGATTTTTTTCGATATACACAACCCAGCAATCCAGGGGTTTTTCAATATCCCCGTCGATCCTCTTTCGGCTATCTCCCTATTGGCGAATTATTATCGTAAGCCAGAGTTTAAAAATGCAGCCATCGTCAGCCCTGATGTTGGTCGAGCAAGTTTAGCCGGAAAGTATGCCGGATTGCTCGATCTACCATTGGTGATCATGCACAAACGTAGGTCAAGCCCTTCTGAGGTTAAAACCACCCATATCGTGGGTGATATTACCGGTCACCGCCCGATCATCGTCGATGATCTGATCGCCGGCGGCAGTGTGCTTCGCCAGCTGGATGATTTATATCAACACGGAGCTGAAGGCAAGACATGTCTGGCGATTACCCACCCGGTTCTATTGCCCACGGCACTAAAAAGGTTGGATGAAGATGACCGAATCGAAAAATTAGTCGTCACCAATACCATCCCCGTACCTTCCGAAAAGCTTCATCCAAAGATCGAAGTCATATCCATTGCTCCTCTGTTAGCAGATATTATATTTAGAATCCATGGCGGGATAAGCATATCAGAAAAATTGATCATGCAATAATGCCTATGCGCAACATGCAAAATTATTATCCCCCTGATCCGATCAGGCTGGAAGTTTACAAACATTTTTTCTCTGCTATCGCTGAGGAAATGGGAGCCATCCTGCGTAAGGCAAGTTTCTCCCCTAACATCAAGGAGCGCCGAGACTACTCGTGTGCCATCTTTGACGCTCAAGGGAGCATGATCGCTCAGGCCGCCCATATTCCCGTTCATCTCGGCTCGATGCCGTTATCGGTAAAATCGGCAATCGTTAAGTTCAACCAACCAGGTGAGCAGCTTCTGCCCGGAGATACGATCATCCTTAACGATCCCTTCTTGGGCGGGACCCACCTTCCTGATATCACCCTGGTTACGCCGGTATTTATGGATGCTAAATTTAGTAGGGACAACAGTGACGATTCCACAGTTTCTCGCAATCCTAACGATCTTACGCCTGTCGCATTTGTCGCCAGCCGGGCGCATCATGCGGATATTGGTGGGATGACTCCAGGATCGATGCCTATAGCTCGCGAAATTTACCAAGAAGGGCTTATCATCCCACCGGTAAAGCTCGTCAGTGGGGGAAAATTGAATCAGGATATCCTGGATTTAATCCTCTCAAATGTGCGCACCCCGGAAGAGCGGAATGGCGATTTGAATGCGCAGATCGGAGCCAATCAACGCGGGGTAGATCGGCTATCAGAATTGATCCACCGCTATAGTCTGAAGGAAGTCTCCCATTATATGCAGGAATTATTGCTCTACACAGAGCGAATGACCCGCAGGCTGCTTTCTAACCTGCCGGATGGTAAATTCTCATTCATCGACTACCTTGATGATAATGGGATCACAACAGGTGAGATCATCCTGAAGGTTACTATTACGATACGGGATGATACCGCTCAGGTCGATTTCACTGGCTCCGCACCGCAGCAGGAAGGGAGTGTGAACGCAGTCTATGCAATCACATTATCTGCCGTCAATTATGTCTTTCGCTCGCTGATCGGCCTGGATGTGCCCAATAACAGCGGGTGTCTGATCCCCATCCAGATCATCGCACCCCAAGGCAGCATCGTCAACGCGCTTCACCCGGCACCCGTTGCGGGTGGCAACGTGGAAACTTCACAGCGCATCGTGGATGTCCTGCTCGGAGCTCTGGCTCAGGCCTGTCCTGACCGCATTCCGGCAGCCTCTCAAGGCACGATGAATAACATTAGTATTGGGGGCTGGGACCCGGAAAGGA
>JBGPBQ010000126.1:0-11302 GCA_041481345.1 Anaerolineae bacterium | reverse complement strand
GCAACGAGGGGAAGGAGCAGGTATTGAACCCCCGCCCACAGACCACTGACCAGCTTGTCCCAGTCTTTCCACCCTTTAGCTTGGCCGCGCTCGGCGACAGTCTCGGGGCTGGTCCACAACATGAAGATTGAATTGATTGCCACGCTTAATACACTGATGCCCAGGAAAACCCAGGCCGCTGTCCAATGAATATTGCCTGATCCAAGGAACAAGACCAGACCCAGGAAAACAAATAGGAACAGGATTTGCCCTGCGCGGGTCAGGATACCCGTAAGAAGGTTTTGTCGATCCGATGAAGGTGAGGAAACTGAGTTAAACGTCATCTTTTCTCCACTGTCAACTCTCGATTGCCTCCACGGGGAAGACCCCCGGATTGGTCATGTACAGCTCAACCAGCTTCTCGTCATTATGCCCGTGAATTTGGGGAAGGAATGGAAAATCCGCCGTTTCGACCTTCATTTTGGCGATTGGTTTCGCAGGGTATGCACTGATCCAATGTGGGAACACAACCTCAGCACCCATTATTTGCTGAGGGGCTTCTTGGGTGAAATTTTGGCGTGGTAGGATGTAAATTGCCCCTTCACACCATGGATTTTTGACCAGCACAGATTGGGTAATCGAAAAAAAGTACCGCGGCTCACTAAGCTGGTCTGCTGCGTATTCGATACGGAAGCACGAATTAAATAACGACATCCCAGGATACTTTTTACGGTCAATGATGGCGAAGTAGATCACCCAGATGCCATCAGTGGTAGCGTAAATAGCGCGCTGATTGCTGAATGCTCTTTTATCATTCGCTTGGCGTGGCTCAACTTCATCAACATCAAGATTCTGCGACCCATGCAATACCAATTCCTTGGTTTCGCAGAGGTAAGATAAGAACTCCCACTTTGGGAAGGGCAGATCGTAATCGATAAATGTCCCTGTAGGGGTTGATTGCCACAAGCCTTCAAATACTTCCTGTTTAGCAGGCGTAATGTCGGATTGAGGTCGCGGGAGGAAATATGAGGGAGCTTCCATAAGGCGTTTTATCCAGGGCGATGAATTCAGGGTCCGATTTGCATGGTCTGCACAGCGGCATCCACCAGGGCATCATTTTCCGCTCCCTGGTTTTGCAGACGAGAATAGGTGATACCCAATAACCGCATTATAGACTTACACATTATTTCTTTATTTGATTTTTTGATATATAATAATTAAGGAAATATTAATCATTCAGACAATCATAATCTATAATTAGTTAAAATAAAATCGATTCGTCGTCAAGAATGAATTCAACATAGCAAACGTACCATTAGGTGTCCCCGCACAATCCAATTTCTATCATTCTTTACCTATGGGGGGTGAAATATGGAAATGATCATCACATTTGCTTCAATAGCCAGCGTTTATTTTTGGTTTAAATGGTATGTTTCCACCTGGCCTGGAAATCTGAATAAATTAATGCGTGGACTGGAGCCCTGGTTGCTGATTCTGGTACCAGTGCTGTGCGCAGGCATCATCTGGTATGTTGTCAGTGTTCTTGCCGCATCAGATGTGGTGATTAACGTTTACTATATCCTTTTATACTTCGGGTTAGGCGTCGTTTGGCTGAAGGTGGCAGAGTATCTCTTCCGTTTTTTGGAATCAGCGCCGAATTAGATGTGGTCGAGCGGGGAAATCCAGCTTCTATGGCAGCATATACCGGTGGGATGATCGGCATCACTCTGTGCTATTCTGGTGGGAATATCGGCGAAGGACCCGGTCCTCATGCTGTGATTATCTGTGCAGGGATGGCGAGCGTAGCCTTTTTCTTGGTTTGGTTCGTACTGACCGCTTTCACTGAGATTGATTACACGGTGACTGTCGACCGAGATCTTGCCACCGGTTTCCGCTTGGGTGCTTTTCTGCTTGCCCCTGGTTTCATCTTGGGACGGTCGGTCGTTGGTGATTATTATTCTGCTATAGCCACCTGGAATGATTTTATCGCCCACGGTTGGCCTGTTCTGCTGCTGTTGGGTCTAGCGATTGTCTTTGAGTTCTTCGCAAAGCTTACCGTTGCGCGGCCAGTCCCGTCTCCAATCCTTTATGGAATTATTCCTGCTATTATTTATATTGGCGCTGCAGTGCGGGTCATATTTTCGAAGCGTTATGTTCCTAAAAAGTTGGATGAGCATTCTGCCATCAAAGTGATGGATTATATCAATGAGCATGTGTATACCCCCTTCTCCTCTTCACTGCAGGTGGATCAGGGGATTATAATCATGAACTGATCCCATCTGGCGATCATTGTCATGGTCCTTCTCTTGTTGATCCCAACCCTGGGGCTTTTCATCACCTCATTCCGCACCCGCGAGGATGTGCGTAACACGGGTTGGTGGACTGCTTTTTCGCCGAAACAGCAAGTTGGGCAGGCTGAATACAATACCTATTGTGCCTCCTGTCATGGCGCAGACGGTAAAAAAATAGCTAATGCCAACGTGGCTGACCCAAACGTGGCTAGCCAATACACGCGATCGATAAACTTACTGGTTGACCTGCAAAAGCCGATCAATGGCGGCCCCCACCTGGTCAACCCACAGCTGCCTTCCAATGCCACTCAAGCTCAAGCCATTCTCTCACCTATCCTGACCTATATGCGCTCACTATCTGCTGGAGGGACGACTGCGCAGAAAAAATTCACATTAAGCAATTACGTGGATGCCCTCGTAGGTTACAAGGGCACAGCAGATTACCTTACCGACTGTCAGAATAAAGTCCCAAGCACTCTGGCAGTATTTAACTGCACTCCCTCCGATCTGCTCAACCAGGCAGGGATGGGGCGCGCTTTTTTGAATACGATCGCAGTGGCTATCCCCTCCACAATCATCCCGATTTTCTTCGCTGCCCTTGCCGCCTACGGTTTTGCCTGGCTGGATTTTAAAGGTCGCCAATGGCTGTTCGCCCTCCTTGTCGGACTGCAGATCATCCCACTGCAGATGACGCTGGTACCCATTGCCCGGCTGTATGCCAGTATTGGTCTCCAAGGCAGCTTTTTGGGGGTTTGGTTATTCCATACCGGTTTCGGTCTGCCCTTTGCAATCTACCTGCTGTGGAATTTCATCAGATCGCTTCCGAAGGAGATATTCGAGTCGGTATACCTGGACGGCGCCAACCACTGGACCGCCTTCAGGAGATTGGCGCTTCCCCTATCAATCCCTGCCATCGCTTCTTTGGCCATCTTCCAATTCCTGTGGATTTGGAATGACTTCCTGGTAGCCAAGGTTTTCCTTTCCAGCAAGCCTGTCCTGACCGTTCAGATCACCAACCTGATCGACTCGCTAGGTGGTAACTGGAACATCCTGACCGGAGCAGCATTTCTCTCCTTCATCGTGCCCATGGCAGTCTTCTTTGGTTTCCAAAAGTATTTTGCCTGCGGTCTGCTTTCAGGCTCGGTGAAAGGATAATCGGATCCCATGCCTGGAACGCAATGGTATAAAAATGCCGTCTTCTATGAAGCTCCCGTGCGAGCGATTTACGACAGCAATGGCGATGGAAAGGGTGACCTGGCCGGGCTAGCCCAAAAGCTGGATTATCTGGCAGAGCTGGGGGTGGACTGCATCTGGCTGAACCCGATCTATCCCTCACCGCTCAAAGATGACGGGTATGACATCTCGGATTACTGCGCCGTCCACCCCGATTACGGTAGCCTGGAGGATTTTAATCGCCTGGTGAAGGTAGCCCATCAAAAGGGATTGCGCCTGATCATCGATCTGGTGGTGAACCACACCTCCAACCAGCATCCATGGTTCCAGGCTGCCCGTATGGACCGCACCTCACCATACCGTGAGTATTACGTCTGGTCTAAGACCGACGGTAAATACGCCAACGTGCGCATCATCTTTGTGGACACCGAAAAATCCAACTGGACCTGGGATGACCAGGCAGGACAATATTTCTGGCATCGCTTCTACTCTCATCAGCCCGACCTGAACTACGACAACCCGGCGGTCAGGGACGAGATGCTCAATGTGATGAAGTTCTGGCTCGATTTGGACGTGGATGGCTTCCGTGTGGATGCAGTGCCATACCTGTTCGAGCGCGAGGGTACCTCGTGTGAGAACCTGCCCGAATCGCATGCCTACCTGAAGGAGATGCGCCGGTTTGTTGAAGTAAACTATCCGGGGCGTATCCTATTATGTGAAGCCAACCAGTGGCCCCATGATGTTCGGGCATATTTCGGTGGTAAAGATGATGGGCAGGGGGATGAATTTCACATGGCTTTTCACTTCCCCCTTATGCCGCGCATCTTCATGGCGCTCAAACGGGTTGATGCTTCCCCCATTCGCTGGGCATTGGATAACACGCCCCCCATCCCGGAGGATGCCCAATGGTGCACCTTCCTGCGCAACCATGACGAGCTCACCTTGGAGATGGTTACGGAAGAGGAGCGCCAGTGGATGTGGCAGCAGTATGCCCCGGAGCCGCGCATGCGTTTGAACCTGGGAATCCGTCGCCGGTTGGCGCCTTTGCTGGATAACGACCGGCGGCTAATCGAGCTGGCAAATTCACTCCTCTTCACCCTGCCTGGCGCCCCGATCATCTATTATGGGGATGAGATCGGCATGGGTGATAACATCTCCCTGCCCGACCGGAATGGCGTGCGCACTCCCATGCAGTGGGATGATTCACCCTCTGCAGGGTTCTCACAATCCGCCAACCCATACTCGCCAGTCATCGAACACACTCCTTATGGCTACCAAACGGTGAATGTAGCTGCCCAGAAAGCTGACCCCACCTCGTTGTGGAATACCATTCATAAGATGATCCAGCTTCGCAAGCAGCATGCCGCTTTTGGTGAGGGTGACCTGACCTGGATCGATGGGGGAATGGATGCCATCCTGGCTTTTTACCGCACCACTGTCGATGAACGCCTGCTGGTGGTCCATAATCTGAGCCCCAATCCGCAGAGGGTAAGCCTTGAGCTTAAATACAACCAATTAAAATGGACCGACTTGTTTGTTGACCAGCCTTATATTGCGGTACAGGACCACCTTCAGCTTCACCTGTCGCCTTACCAGTCTCTCTGGCTGCATTGAGCCTGGCAAAATTGTTTATACCGTAGCTAACCCAAGCCTGTTCCTGACCTGTTCCTGTCTGCTGCAGCTCATCTCGGTCTCCCACCCTTTGATTGCGTAATGGTGGAAGATACCCCTGCAGGTGTCTAGGCTGCCCGGATCGGTGGATTCCGCTAGATCGGCCTGGGACCACTGGAACTTGTCGGTGCCGCCAACCTGGTGTTCCCCTCGCTGGAAGGGGTTCACCTTCAGCATATCATTAATGCATTGGATTGATTTAACATTAATTTGGGGTAATCCGGTTTGTTCTGAAACTGGATTGAGGGTGATGGTTTATTACCTATAACCCAATAATTCTCAATTAGATTTTATTATTTCCGCCTTCTCCCCGACCTGGTTGGTGAAGATTTTATCTCAGCTAGTCGCGCTCATGTCCAAACTTCCAGCATCATCATCAGTGCAAAACCTATCATTGCAGCAAATGTGGGCAAGTTGGTATTTCCTTCCCGCTGGCATTCAGGGATCAGCTCCTCCACCACCACATAAAACATTGCCCCGGCGGCGAAGGACATCGCATAAGGTAGGATGGGGGATATCGCAATCACTGCTGCTGCCCCAAACACACCCGCGATTGGTTCTACCATCCCAGAAAATTGGCCGTACCAGAAACTTTTTCCCATCGTCATTCCTTCGCGTCTGAGAGGCAGCGATATCGCCATACCCTCCGGAAAGTTTTGGATGCCAATTCCAACGGCCAACGCAATTGCACTCGCCAGGTTCACTTGATGAGCCAGTAATCCCGCAGCCCCAAATGCCACCCCCACGGCCAGACCCTCGGGGATGTTGTGCAGTGTCACAGCCAGCATAAGCAATGTGCTGCGCTTCCAGCTGGTAGGCAAGCCTTCGGTAGCTGCGTCAGGAAAACCAAGATGCAGGTGCGGCAGCAAGCGGTCGACCATCCAGAGTACTGCTCCACCCAGCAGGAACCCTGTTACTGGGGGGATCCACACCGGGAGAGCTCCATCTCTGGATAATTCGACCGAAGGTGCTAATAAAGACCAATAGGATGCAGCAATCATCACACCGGCAGCAAATCCAAGCATGGCGTTCAGAAAACGAGTGCTGACATTCCTGGTCAGGAACACAGTACCTGCACCCAGTGCGGTGATTGCCCAGGTGAACAAGGTGGCGATAAGAGCTTGGAGAACATGAGAGAGTGTTATGAATGTATTTATCACTCAGATAATACCTTATGAAAAAGATACTTAATTACGAAACAAACCATTGAATTATATAAACATACTCATAAGTTGCGTAGGGTGTTTGAAGGATGAGTTTTTAAATTTTCTCTGAGACTGTAGGATCAAGTGTATATTCTCTGCTGTAAATCCATATTAGGCCAGTGATATCAATTAACTATCCCCAGCTGATTTTCTTACCGACAATCAAATCACGTGTTCTCATTCCAGGGCGAGCTATGTGCAACCTATTGGTTGCGCGACTCGCCCCTACTTTAGATGCTATATATTCCCTTTTGCTGGGAAAACGACGGTAAAACCCCCTATGATATGTTTTCGCTCTTGCTTCTTGAGTAATGCCGGCGCGCTTTAGCACGATTACCGCAGGATTCCATTGAGCACCACCGGCGTGAGTGGTTCTTGCTTGAGTCAATAAACAGGTAACCGCAGCCCCGGTCATCTTCACATTCCCTTACCCATGCCACCTTATCGGAGGTGAGCAGCTCCGCGGCTGTAAAAGCAACTTCCCACAAGATCAGGTTTGGTTCCCGACCATCAGGTTTCCATTCCCATTGGAAGTGATCATCATTTGGGACCAGCTGCCGGTGCGTAATGCCTTCGTGTACCAGCACATTCAAGTCGTTCAGGTCTTTTTCGGAGACGGGTCTGCCTGCATGGAGGTTGGAGAAGATGTGATAAATGGATTCCCGGGTCTGGATGGCTGATCGGTATGCCCGTTGAGCTTCCTGGGGCTGTTCGAGCGCTAACTGCGTTAATCGGTTAGCCGATTCAGGCGAGAGTACACCCGCGGCTTTACCCCAGGCAAGCAGATCAGAAAAGTTATGTAAGCTTTCTTCAGGGTGTTCACTCGCATGCCAGTTGCTGGTGTTGGCGAAATCCAGGCTGAGATCACCGGCCTCAAAATCAAATGAATCTTCGCTCATTTTACTCCTAACCCTCAAAAACTACTTGACAGGTTATATTATTTGTGCTATTATATAACCATCAAAACTATTATAGCAGGTTACTAAGTGGATGTCAAGTGTAACCTGAAAGAAAGTGAGTTCAAAGTAAAAAAAAAAGAGAGGTGTGTCATGATTAGGATTGGTTTTGATCCCTTACTTGAAGCAGAGCAGCAGCACCGGGAACTTATTAAACAGGTTGAGCAGTACCGGTTGGTCAATGAGGTTATGTCAGGATTTCCACCCAAGGTTCGCAGCCGTGCAAGGCTCCTGGCTTTGATCGGGAAGGGTATGGCCTCATTGGGTGCCAGTCTAGAATCTCGCTTTGGCAATGATATTGATGGACAGGTTAACCTTCAAGCGCAAAGCAATTCCGGTGATTGCTATTCATAAGGAGAAAGCCGTGAAATCCCGTATTTGGTTGGCCTTATTCACGCTGTATATTGCCTGGGGAACCACCTACCTGGCAATCCGTTTCGCCGTGGAGACCATCCCACCATTTTTTATGACCGGGACACGTTTCCTCGTGGCGGGCTTGGTCCTGTACATCTGGCGACGGTTGGCGGGTGACCCTGCTCCCACTCGCATCCAGTGGCGCTCGGCAGGCATCATTGGTAGTTTACTCCTGGTTGGTGGGATCGGGGGAGTTAGCTTAGCAGAACTTTACATCCCCTCCGGGATCGCTGCCCTTGTAGTAGCCGCAACCCCACTATGGATCGTTGTCATTGAAACATTACGTCCGGGCGGCAGCCGGCCCACCTGGCAATCGATAACCGGTGTTCTGATCGGCATGGCCGGTATTGTTATCCTGGTAGATCCAGGCAGTGCCACCGCTCACCAGCCTGGCTATAGCTTGCTAGGGATCGTTCTCGTCCTGCTGGCTACACTCTCTTGGTCTGTCGGGTCTATTTACAGCCATGAATCGCAGCTGCCAGATTCACCTCTTCTGGGCACCGGGATGGAATTATTGGCAGGCGCCGCCGGATCTTACATAATCGGCCTACTGCTGGGTGAGACACGTCAGCTGGATCTATCCGCAATCAGTATGCAGTCACTATCAGGGTTGGGCTATCTGATCGTTGTAGGCTCACTCATCGGGTTTGTATGTTATACCTGGCTGCTACGTGCGGCTCCAACGCCCCTGGTTGTGACCTACGCCTACGTCAACCCACTGGTTGCGGTAATCTTAGGTAGCCTGCTCGCTGGGGAGGTACTGACCCCAAAGGTATTGTTAGCAACACCTTTAATTCTTTTTTCAATTGGATTGATCCATTGGAAGCAGGCGAAACACAAGCCAGCGCAAGATATCTCATTGCCGGTTCAAATACCTACGGGTGAGGATTGATTATTTAGGAGCACAGTGTCGCACGTCTTATCACTTGATTATGATATGTGGATAGGTTGGGTTGAGTGCGTAAGCAGGAGACCCCATGTATATAAATACTTGTTAGTTTTCTCTTTATAAAACAATAATCATTCTAACGAAAGGATTCATATGAGTCTCATTTCTCAACCTTCTATTGGTAAGTTGGTAGATATTGGTGATCATCGATTACATATCTATCCTACTGGCGAAGGTAACCCAACTGTCGTATTTGAATCCGGTGGAGCAAGTTGGTCCCTGGATTGGTATTTGGTTCAAAACGAAGTAGTTAAGTTCACCAGCGCTTGTTCGTATGACCGCGCAGGGTTTGGTTGGAGTGATTCAGGACCCAACCCTCGCACCAGCCAGCAAATTGTTACCGAATTACATACTTTGTTGACCAAGGCAGAAATCAAAAAACCATATATCCTGGTAGGCGCATCTTTTGGTGGTCACACTGCCAGACTCTTTGCCAAAACCTACCCGAATGAAGTGGCGGTATCGTTTTGCTTGACGCAAGACACGAAGCCATCAACTCAAGGATGCCCCCAGCATGGCAAAAGATAGAAGTGGCGGGAAAAGGAATGTATAGTTTTATGTTATTGGTAGCAAGAGTAGGTGCGCTGAATCTCTTAGGTAAATTAATGGGAGAAAAAGCCGCCCCGCCCATATTAATGAAATTACCACCTGAAATCCGATCTACATACCTTAAAGTTGGATTTCAGCCAAAATATTTTCAAAGCAACCTTGATGAATTAGCCGCTGGTACCGAGAGCGATAATCAATTGAGTGCGACCGGCTCATTGGGTAACATGCCGATAATTGTGATACGGCATGGTATACCTGATTTGTTTGCCAGTATGCCTGCCGAACAGGCAAAACAGGCTGAAATAGTTTGGCAAGAACTACAAACCGATTTAGCAAAACTATCGTCAAATAGTCAAATGTTGGTTGCTGAAAAAAGTGGCCACGGAATACAGATTGACCAACCAAGTTTAGTGGTGGATGCCATTCATCAAATGGTCAACACGGTTCGTGGGTTATCACCTTCGGTATAGAAGAGCAGGCTGACACCAGCTCCAGCGGACGGACGGGACTATACCTATCCGAAAGTATGCAGCCTGAAAATCGTGGCTCACGGCTGTCGAGAGTCTCGCCAATCCGCCCGCAGCTGAGCCAAACTGATAACCAACCAAACCTTAATAGGTTGGGCTGAGGCGCAAGCCCGAAACCCAATATCCCCTTATCCATATATCTCTCGATCATAAGGAGGTGCGCAGCGTCGCTGCGCACTTAACCCCAAAAACATCCTTCTAATACTCCATACTCATTACCTGCCTTACTTCCACCAAGGTTTTCTCACCCACCTCTCGTGCCTGCCTCACCCCATCATCAAGCACCTGCCGGATATAATCCATATTCCCCTCCAACTCTTTTCTTCTCATTCTCAATGGGCGCAGGTATTCATTGAGTGTCTCGGTCACCAGCTTCTTCAGCTTAACCCCTCCGCTATCCCCAATTCCTTCAGCGATGACTTCTGGTGCGGCGCCCGTGGCCAGAGCGATCAAATTGATCAGGTTCGCCACCTCCGGCCTTTTAGCTGGATCATACGAAATATGCTTCTCAGCGTCCGTTTTAGCTTTTTTAATCAATGCTGCCGTTTCATCATCAGACGCGCCGAGCTCGATAGCATTATGCCTGCTTTTGCTCATCTTCTTCGATCCATCCAGCCCAAGGATGAGCGGGCTCTCGCTCAACAGCGCCTGGGGTTCGGGAAACACCGGCTGCAGTCTCGCGTAGCGCTCATTAAACCTGCGCGCAATCACACGGGTGAGCTCAAGGTGCGGCAGCTGATCCTTACCCACCGGGACGACGTTGCCTTTGCAGAACAAAATATCCGCCGCCTGGTGCACCGGATATGTGTACATCCCGGCGTTGATCCTGTGCTGACCCGCGGCCTGTATTTCTTCTTTGACGGTCGGGTTCCGGTTCAGCTCAGAGAGGGTCACCAAAGTCAGGAATGGCAGCAGGAGCTGGTTCAGCTCTGGTACGTGACTATGTGGGAAGATGAATGTTTTTCCATCGCGCGGGTCAATCCCTGCAGCAAGGTAATCAATAGTTAGCTGCCTAACGTTTTCTGCGATCGTCTCATAGCTTTCTCGGTCGGTCAGAACCTGGTAGTCGGCGATAACGATGTATGATTGCACCCCCAGTCGGTGCAACCACACCCGGTTCTGGATCGATCCGAATAGATGGCCGATGTGTAGGCGTCCGGTGGGTCGATCTCCGGTTAGAACTCGATAGTTTTCCGGGTGCGCGATGATTTCAGCCTCAAGCTTCTTGCTCCTTTCCACCGCGGCTTCATAAGACCCATATTCCATCTGTCCTGAAATAGTCATTTCAAACATCCTTCGATTTGATGGTTTTTACAGTTTTCCCGGATCCATCTAGACAGCTGTGATGACGACTTATGGATAAAATACGCTGCATAGAAGATAATGATGAACTGTGTGATCCACCTAAAACGTGGTGATCCGAAAAATGGTAGCTGTCCGGCAATGCTGTACACCAATAGAAGGATTGGCAGCAGCAGCGCATATTGCTTTTTCCGAATGATGATTAAGATGGACCCAATCGCCAAACCTGAAACGATAATATAAAATACGTTCGACGCTCTGGATAAAAACTCATAGGATATTTGAG
>JBGPBQ010000125.1:0-11346 GCA_041481345.1 Anaerolineae bacterium | reverse complement strand
TGTGGGCAGGACATCCACTTTACAGGATTCACCTTCGGACGTGGTTTACTCTCACCATCGGATGGGTATCGTTACCCCGAAAAGGTGGGAGCTGTCTCAGGGGCTTCATTCGCAATCCGCCGTAGCTTATGGGAGCAGCTGGGAGGATTTGACCCAGACCTATTCATGTATTATGAAGAGACTGACCTTTGCTGGCGAGCAAGACTTGCTGGATTTTCCAGTCTATATTGCCCAGAATCGATCGCTTATCATGACTACTCACTTGCCAGCTCTCCGATGGCGCATTCCTATTCCGAGCGGAACCGATTGGTGTTACTGCTTAAAAATTGGAAAATCTCGACTTTATTCCTATTGATCCCGAGCCTCGTCCTGGCGGAAATCATTGATTGGGGATATATGTTCTTAGTGGGGTGGAAGTGTGTTCGCGCTAAGATCAGCGCATGTTCGTGGTTGGTAAGCAATTTTTCGACCGTGCTACGCGCCCGAAAGAATGTGCAATCGATTCGGAAAGAACCTGATTGGGTTTTGTTGAAAACCTGTACTTATCATCTTGCACCTCGCCTGCATACGGGTGGGTGGATTGGTCAGGGTATTATTTATATGTGTAACCTTTGGTTTACTCTACATTATCGAGTTATTTTCTCCTTGATGCATAACATGAATCAATAATTCTTTGATCATTGCCGACTAGTTTAATGAATGAAAATTGAATTACTTGTTGGTCGTTATGACCGCATGATTGGGCTGGCGTGGTATGCAAACTCACTTCAAAAATACCTATTAACGAAGGGAGTTGAATTCATACTAACTCAGCCTCATTATCCATTACCGATAAGGGCTGGTCACTTGCTTTTACAACCATTGGGATATGATCTAAAAACATTTTTCACCAACTACCCAGTTTCTGCACATTTTCAGAATAAGACAATTAAACACTTTACTGCCCAGCAAATGGCGAGCTTGCTTACATTCCAGAAGAATATACACCCAGTTATCATCACCGTTCACGATATTATCCCTTATATGATGCGGGATGATGTTGAATTAAATGACTATCACAGCTTTTATGACCGCTGGATAGATAACGTAGCAATGAAAAATCTACGCCATGTCGATCGTATTATTACTGACTCAGCCTACACCCGTCGCATGCTCATTGAAAATCTGGGTGTTCCATCGGAAAAGATCCAAGTAATATTGCTAGGTCTCGACCTGGAAGTTTTCAAGCCGGTGGTCGTCACTGATGAGTTTCGAAGGCAATATCATCTCGATCCAAAGTACCGCTATATCCTATATGTTGGATCGGAGATTCCCCGAAAGAATCTGAACCGTTTACTCGAAGCCTTTGCCTTGGTAAAAAGGAAAAACCCAAACGCCAAGCTAATTAAAATTGGGACCCCAATCCACCCGAGTTATTATCAAAACCTGCAGGATCAAATTCGAAAACTAAATCTTCAAGATGAGGTTATCTTAATCAACCATGTGTCACGAGACGAGTTGATTTTGTTTTATAACCTGGCAGATGTATTCGTCTTTCCGTCTGTTTATGAGGGATTTGGGATTCCTCCGCTTGAAGCGATGGCTTGTGGTGCACCAGTGATTTGTTCGAATTCATCATCTTTACCTGAGGTGGTGGGGGACGCGGCCATTTCGGTCGACCCTTTAAACGTCTCTGCCTGGGCAGATACGATATCTGAGGTATTGAATAATGATGACATGCGGAATAATTTGCGCGCGAGGAGTCTAGCCAGAGCCGGTCAATTTTCGTGGGAGCGTATGGCAAGGGAGACCCTGGCTGTGTATGAAGAAGTCGATAATTTGATAAACTAATCAAAGGTAAATTGAACAACCAACTTCGAAACAAATTTGCGCTTATATTGATTGGAAACCTAGTACTGATTGGACTAATCGCAGCTGATGTACAAGGTCTCCCAAATCCCCTAGCGATTATTCGGCTGATTTTGGGTTTAATCTATGGCTTGTTCATTCCAGGCTACGCACTGCAGTTGGCGCTATTCCCCAGAACGGTTGATCTGGATAATATTGAACGGCTTGCGCTATCGTTTGCATTGAGTGGGGCAATTGTTCCGACAATTTTTCTGCTCCTCAACTGGCTGCCATGGGGGATTACCCTGTGGCCTATTGTAATTTCATTGAGCATATTTATCCTGGTTTGCATGCTCTTTGCGATAGTACAACGCTTACGATTATCCACTGAAGAACGCAATATACCTCAGGTAAAATTTAGCTTGAGAACGTGGTGGGCTGAACAAGATCGTGCAAATCGAATTGTGTATATCATTCTGACTTTGGTATTAACTACGGCATTCTTGACTGCGTTTTCAATATTAGTGACACCTAAGCCATCAGAATACTTTACCGAATTCTATATACTTGGGCAGGAGGGACTGGCTGAGGACTATCCCCGCGAGATCGTTGCGGGTGAGGTAGTGACTGTGACAACTGGAATCACCAATCGAGAAGGAGAAACCTCCACTTATTACGTCCAGATTAAACTCAACGATCAGGTGATCGGGCAAGCTGGTCCAATAAGGCTTGAAAATACTTCCATCTGGGAAGAACGGGTAAAATTTTCTGTTCCGATTGTAGGTGATGACCAGCAAGTCAGGTTCATTCTGGAACGGGAAGGTAAACCATCACCATATCGCACGTTATTGTTGTGGATGAACGTCAAACTGGCTGAAGCACCGTAAGAGACGAACTAATTCTGCAACAAAAATAAAAATAATAATAGCCGAATGATCATTGCGGATGAACTTAATCCAAATGTCTTTATAGTGGCATAGGATGCGATCTACCCAAACAGAATAAGCGCACCGCTTGCTGTTCATGCCTTGTAAACCGAAACACAGAATATCCAGGTCTGATTGTAATTGGGCTGGACAGCACCAAGTTCGGCATCAGCTGCTTTCTATTTTCGTCACCTTCTGGAACAACACCTAGATAATCCGCTAACGTGCGAGAAATTTCAAGGCATATACCAAGAATCAGATATGGAAGAAACGATATCGGAGATAAATATTATCGATGATTCAAAGATAAGCACCAAAGCGATACCCAATTTTGAGAATTATGAAATGGACAGCGAGATAACTGAGAAGGAAGTAAAACTGCCGGAGATCCAATCAGTTAGTAAGAATAGAAAGCGGGTAGACATTCCCAAAAATTTGGGAATTCCTCTTGCCTATCTGGCTGCATTGACCCTAGCCGAAGCCGTCACTACCCTGGCGATACCACAAATCGGGCTGATCATGCACGGTTCAATTTTGGTCATTCTTATCCTACACGCCACATTATCAGCACAGCGCGGGCTGCAGAGATTTTTAATGACACTAACTCTGGCACCATTAATCCGTTTGATGAGCTTGACCATACCGTTACTCAGCTTCCCATTAATTTACTGGTATTCGTTAATTGGTGGGCCGCTTTTACTGGCTGGGTTTTTAGTTCTGCGCATGACTGGCTATAAGGCAACTCACGTTGGGCTGAACATGCGCGCTTTTCCTTGGCAGCTTGTAGTAGGCCTGACTGGACTTGTGTTCGGTTATATTGAGTACAAGATTCTAGGACCGACACCATTGGTTGAAGCACTGACCTGGCAACAAATATTATTGCCTGCATTGATTTTATTAATCTTCACAGGTTTTTTAGAAGAGTTCATTTTTCGCGGGTTAATCCAGCGTGGCGCAGCTGGAACTATCGGTCGTTATAGCTTAGTGTATGTAGCGGTTCTATTTGCGGTCCTCCACTTAGGTTATCACTCTTTATGGGACTTGATTTTCGTCTTTGCGGTAGCAATGTTTTTCGGTCTGGTAGTGATCCGTACTGGGTCGCTTTTTGGAGTGACCATCTCCCACGGACTGACGAATATCATGCTGTATCTCATTATTCCATTCCTCATGAACGCATCAACGAAACCAGTTACAGTAACTCCCCAGCTTGTAGCCGATAGGACTTCAGTAGCAATGGTGTGGTCGATTCCCGACCTAAATGCCAAGTTGTTTAGCTTGGGTAAGAGTGAGTTTGGGATTTGCTGGGCGATCTCTCAGTCGGGGATATTCGAAACCCACAATGACATAAGACCCAATCGGTTATTTATCGAAGATCAGGAGAGAAAGGCGAATGAAAAATGGCACCCGAGGGTGTCGGATTATGAGGCGAGTAAAGTGCCGGGATCAATACTCATAATAGATGCTATTAATTCAGAGCAGAATTCGATCCTGTCTCCTATGTTGCTGAAAGAATAAATGAGAGCTGGATTGCGGCATACAATTCAGCAGGTTGCAATTTGGATTGCATCACACGAGCTGTGGTTTTTAGCTCTTGCAGCTCCTTTCATGATTTTTCCAATGGGTTGGTGGCCGTTGGTAGCATTGGGTCTGGTTGCTTTAACCTGGCTTTGCCGTTGGTTAGCATATGGACGGTTCACCATCTCCACAGGTGTGGATATTCCAATTGTCATCATCCTCTGCATGGCTTTGGTAGGTTACTCTATTTCCGTAGAACCTACTCTTAGTCAGACCAGGCTTTGGAGCTTGATTTTAGGGGTGGCAGTGTTCTATGGATTAGTCAACACCTTGAGATCGGAAAGACATATCTGGGTTGCCGTTAGCTTCCTAGCTCTTTTCATGGTTAGTATTGTGGGTATCGGTCTGCTGGGAACGGATTGGAAACAAACCCGCCTGGTCAATGCACAATGGATCTATAGTCATTTGCCAACTCTCATTCGTAATCTACCAGGCAGCGGTGTGCCGCAAGCGAGCGACTTGATTCATCCAAATTGGGTAGGAATCACCATAGGGGTGTTCGTTGCAATGTTTTTAGCGCTGTTATTATTTAGCCATTATCGAAACTTACGCATCCTCTCGCTGGTAGTCATTCTTGTTGGCTTTGGCACCTTGTTGTTGACCCAAACCCTGGCGGGATTAACGGGAGTACTGATTGCGCTTCTATTCCTGGCTATATGGAAAAATCGTCGGTTTATTTTAGCCGTCCCAATTGGATTTGCTGCCGTGTTCTCAGGTCTATTAGCGGTAGGACCAACGCGAGTGTTCCAATATATTTTCTCGGTTAATAATCCTATAGGTATAGCTATTGTCTTGCGTTTCGACATGTGGAGCCGGGCAATAGCGATGATCAAAGATATGCCTTATACTGGTATCGGCGTCAATACTTTTTCCATTATCCAAAGTAGTTTTTATCCAGGTTATTTACTTGGTCCGGAACCACACGCTCACAACCTTTTTTTACAAACTGCATTGGACTTTGGGTTGCCAGGGTTGGCAGCTTTCTTCTGGCTTCTGGCAGCCTGGGTGTACACTATTTGGCGTAAGTACCGCGCCATTGAAAATCCTGAATATCGCATTTTATTAGTGGGGCTGATTGCAGGGATTCTCGCTTATGTGACGGCTGGGTTTATTGACGCCATGATGTTAGGTGCCAAGCCGAGTGTAATCTTTTGGATATTGCTGGGGATAGGAGCGGCACCCGTATTTTCGCTGACCACAGGGGAGAGTACTATTCCGTTAAAACCAACTCGCTATATCAGGTCTTTCTCGCCTTTAGCACTTATTATCATGATCCCCCTGGCATATGCACTTATTAACCCAGCATCTATCTATATGAATATTGGGGCAATCCAAGCCCACCAGGCTTTATACGTAGCTAAGAATCCAAGCTCAATAGAATCTTCCGGTTTGGAGAAAGCCAAAGCGACACTTAGCAAAGTGGTGAATTTGAATACTGGTTACCTGAATGCCTATGAATTGTTAGGTCGCGTGTATGCCTGGGAGGGAAACCCCGCTTTGGCGTTACAGGCTTACGCTCATCGAGTAGCTTTAGATGGTCAGGATCCGCTTCTACATTACTTTCCGACTGCCCTCTGGCTCAGGCAGATGCAAGGATTAGATCGTGGCAAATTAGCAAATTGGAAGGATTTGATTGATGTATATTCACAATGGATGGTTCGATTCCCTGATCGCGCTGAGGTATATGCAGAAATTGGATTGGTATGGCAATGTTATCTAGAGGATCCAAATTTCTCGGAAGGTGTGCTGAGCTCCGGGATTGAAAAACAAGCCCGACCAATAAATCTTCTGAAATACTATCAAAGCCTTCTATCTCGAGGGGATGCTTCAGTGTGTTTTAAGTAAAAAAAGGCTGTGTCAGATTATTAGACACAGCCTTTGAATTATTGATGCGACCTGAAACTAACGATATATTTCTATAACTTTTGTTACAACGATGAGAATAAAAGCAATCAATAACGGGATAATTCCTAAATTGAGCATTCGACCGAGCTTTTTCATACGGCTTCCTGTAGCTGTGGTCGTCACTTCCTTTTGGATCAGGAGAGCAAAAAAAACGAAAACCCCAATCAATGCGAAGGAACCAGCCATAGCTACGGTTGTGACCGTTGAGGTTGTAACAGTTGAAATCATTAATCCACCTTTAATTGATTGTTTATAATACACTCAATAATATAAAAAGTCAAGCATCAACGAAACTATTATGCGACAAGAATGATTAAGAAATCGGATATCAGGAGATTGTCTACTAACCCCAATATAGCTCATTACTATAGAGGACCTAATTTGTAAAGTATAAAGACGCCCCTAAACGGCGGGTTCGTTTACAATCTGGATATCAATCAGCTCCGGGTAGGCAATCAAATCGTCTTGTAACATTAGTTTCATGAAAGAGATGAAAGTTCCAATAGAGAGTTAATGGAAAACAATGATTATCATCGCTCACTCACTGGCTAATCATCGACTGGTTCTTGTTCCTGCTTAGTTTTTATCCTTATTTTAAACATACAAACTAAAAACATATACCGTCGTTTTGATAATCAAAAAGCTGGCTCATTTGAACCAGCTTTTTTGATTCCTCATACTTTTATGTCTGTATGAATTGTCGATCGAAATAAAGCCTAATCGATGTCAGATTATTTGGAAAGCCACCTTATCAGATGAGTTGAGTAACATGGAATAAGATCCTGAAAACCAAGCCCTTCATCCACTTTGAGTGATTTTCGATGAAGGAGTATTAGTCTAGCTATGGTTAGGCTTTATTTATCGATGAACCAAAGGCAGAAAGCACATTTTCGGAAGATCGGTATATACAGTAAAAAATGCCCGATTATTATTTGGATTCGTATCTGATACCCCTATCGGAGCCACATCAACATATAGCGTATGCTGAGTGAGCGGCTGAACCCCTATCCAGTGTGCTAATACCATCACAGTACCGCCGCAACGCTGGATCGCATTAGAAGAAATCGGTCCCGCGATGAGAGTTCCACCAGCATCCGGGTCTCCGTCGTAGATCCACACCTGCGAACTTGAGCCGGTATCGGCTAATAAGGAATTCCCTATATTTACATCCAATCGATAATCTACCAGTGTAAAGTCAGGGTTATAGGAAACAGGAGCAATTGATAAACTGAGAGGGAACAGATCAGGCTGTGCCAGATTATAAGGCTGGTAATCTTGAAATTCCTGACCTACCAAAGTCATACTATTTCCATTGTCGGGATCAAAAATTGAGCCGCCAAAGTTATAGCGGTGGTCATTCAGGCTATACCAGAACCAACGCTGCACCAATTTGTTACCATCCCCTGGGAGACCAGTCTGAACATCTGTGGCACTTAACATGAAATTGAACGTTGCCAACATAAAATTCGCAGTATCCTGATCGCTTACATTATAGTAATCTGGGCCACCTGGTGGATCGATGGGTGGCATCAGGCTGCCATATTCGGTGATCCAAAGGGGTTTTTCTCGCTCACCAATCCCCATCATCCAGGTGCGCAGGGCGTTGATGCGAGACTGGAATATATCAATAGAATAGGTATCGGTTAAATCTGTGATGATCACTGCATCCGCGTGGTCGTTTTCAAAGCCGGGTGGTACTCCCGTACCCCAACTACCTACTTCTTCATTTAATATAAATGCATGAATTGCCCAGAAATCGATCAGACTTGATGCTAGAGCTGGGCTACCAGCATCAATAATTAATTGATTCCAGGCTCGTTCCAGATAACGTAACCGGATAGGAGTGGGTTGGACAACCGGACCAAACGCGATACGAGCTGACGGATCGCTGTTGCGGATTATTTTAGATAATTCGTAAAAGCGGTCAGCATATACCTCGGCAAGCAGAGCGTCCTGACCTTCATAAGTGGTGTCGGGTTCATTCCCCACCACCCAGACACTTCCCGGGTACGCCTGAACCCAGTTGGGCAAACTGGCAAGAGTGTATTGGTATACGTCATCACGCAGGCGCAAAACACGGATATATTCCACCCCTGTGGGTAAATTGGGAATCGAACCAGCCCCCCAATCCAGATAAAACCCAACCCCAATTCTGGCAATGTCATAACCATCGCTTCCTAATGCGGAGGTAATACCAAAGCGGCAAGCTGTGTCCGTCACGGCTGCTTGAGCGGAGTGGGCATCTAGTTTCACTGTTTGTGGATTAATCAGTAAAACGCCAGTGACTAAGAAGAGCAATAATTTTCGAAGGGAGGAAAATGGAGTGATCATCTTATTTTTCAAGGAACCAACGTTGATACTATACTACGAAACCTTTCACCAATGTTTGTCAATTTGCCGTTGGATAGGTTTCCCAGGTTGGACGTCGAGTAGGTTGGATCTGAGAGGCTGAACCAGGCCCATTTTTGGACCAGATGGTACCCATCATCGGGATATCCGATTGATTCATCCTGGACCTGAGATAACCAGGTAAAAGTTTGCTGAAGATAATCGGCGATCACATCATCTGGAAAACCATACGAAGAGGGCATCAGGATCCCAAATTCGGTTAAAGCCAATGGGGTATGTTGGTATCCGTGGTCGGTCAACCATTGACGGAAGGAGCGTAATTGGGCTTCAAATAGATCAATCCTACCGTGATCTTTGACTTCGCGCAATGCTCCCTGGGTTGTATCGATCCCTGGTGGAATATCGACTCCCCAGGATCCCTTTTCTTCACGCAACACATAGCCGTGCACTGTCCACCAGTCTACCGGCATGGGCTTGTGGTAGAGAGTTTGATAGGTTTGAAGTACCTGATCGAGATATTGCAGGCGCAGTGGCGTAGCCTGAGACACACCCCCCACGGCGATTAAAGCAGTTGGATCGGAGGTTTTGATCACTTTATATAGATCGTGATAAATTGTGGCATACCGGGATGCCTGAACATTATCCTGCCAGATGACATCCGGCTCATTCCCGATGATCCAAACTTGACCGGGATTATTTGAGGCTACGGATTGAATTTCCTCCAATCCCGGCGAAATGCAATCTTCATGTACCCGGACCATTGGCCAATATTCAAGATTATTTGATTCGGGCACAGGTTTAACGCTCCAATCGACATACCACCCTGATCCGAGCATTTCCGCCCAGTACTCAGGATCAGTAGGGGTGGATATGCTAAAACCTGCCCGTGTCGATCGTGCACTTTTTATTACCGTTTCGTTTGAGCTTAGATCAGTTGAACCGTTATTTAAGATTGCAGTGTTTTGATCTGGCACCAGCGGACCTAAATAGCTCGCATGGGTGGGATCACAGGCGCGAAGTGTATTTGATTTCGGTGACGCAGAGACTGAGGTGCCATTCGTTGGTTGAACCTTTCCAGGTAATAAGTCTGCCTGGTCAATAAAGAATGCAGCTATTAGAAACACTCCAGCAACAATTATGAGCCCCAAGTAGCGTGCTTTCAAGAAATCCCCTCTCCAGATACTATAGCTGAAATGGTCTTGAATATTATTTTTATATCTTCCAGGAGGGAATAGTTCCTGAGGTAATTTAATTCCAGTTGTAACCGCTGATCAAAATCCAACCCACCCCGGCCACTGACCTGCATGGGACCGGTGAGTCCGGGCTTGACCATCAAGCGCTGCCGTTGATCATCGTTATACAGCTCCACAAACTGAATTTCCTCCGGGCGAGGTCCGACCAGGCTCATATCACCTTTTAGCACATTCCAAATTTGGGGTAACTCATCCAGGCTCCAACGCCGCAGAAAGCGACCCACACGGGTGACACGGGGATCATTGGGAATTTTAAAAGCCGGGCCCGTAAGCAGGCTTTTATGGAGCACTTCGGTCACCATCCGGTCAGCACCATCGACCATGGTGCGCAGCTTGAGCATGGTGAAAGGTTTACCATTCTCACCGGCCCTGATCTGGCGGAAAAAAATCGGACCCGGGCTATCAATGCGGATGGCAATCGCGGCACATGCGATCACGGGTGCTGAAAGAACTATACCAATCCATGCACCTGTGATGTCTATGATCCGCTTGATCCAACGGTTGCGCATAGACAGGCAGGGTAATCCTTTTGATCCAACTTTTGGAGGCAGGATGAATCCTTTGAGCAGACCCATTCCCAGTGCTCCAGCCCGTCCCACCACCATGACAGGTGCAACCCAGAGCACCTGCGGATCCTGCTGGGCGATAAACAACAGAAAAGGGCTTATTATGGCAAGAAATACGATCGAGACGAGTAGAAAGATCGGGAACAAATACAGCGGCCATAATACAATGAATGGTATTGTCGCCACCAATATCGCTAGTAAGAGTATTTCAACTCTTTGAGTGGGAGCGGTGTGTGAATCGGAAAAAGTTTTTTCCGGGATCCAATGCAGCATGAAAGCTTTCCAGTAGCCAATCCCAAATTTCCGCTGGAGATATTCGGATAAGGTGAGATCGTGATAATGGAATACCACTGCTGTGGGTTCAAAGACCATGCGGTATCCCTTGCGAGCCAAACGGAATGAGAACTCCTGGTCTTCTACGGAGGGAAACCTAAACGATTCATCAAATCCCTCATTCTGGATAAAAATCTCTCTCCGATAAGCCGCGCTATACGTATCGATGAAATCAATGGTGGTTTGATTTCGCATGCGGGTATATTTGTATTCGTACTCAAGCTGGACGAACCTTGGGACTAGGGAAATCTGGCTGGTGCGGTAGGCTCCTTTAACACCCACTACATCCGGAATTTGAAACGGCTGGGTAAGGTTTTTTAACCAGGTAGGGGAGGGAGCGCAATCAGCATCAGTAAATGCCAGTATTTCTCCGGTGGCTATCCGGGCACCAGCATTACGAGCGGCTGCTGGACCAAGATTGGTTTGTCGAATGACCTTTACTGCATACTGCTTAGCGATTTCTACCGTGTCATCGGTTGAGCCATCATCGACGATGATCACTTCAAAGTCATGATCTACTTGTAACCCCTCCTGATGAAGAAGAGCTTGCAAACACTCCCCTAGTGTTTTGGCGGCATCTTTTGCGGGAACAATTACCGATATCATGAGGTG
>JBGPBQ010000124.1:0-11431 GCA_041481345.1 Anaerolineae bacterium | reverse complement strand
TTGGCAGGGTGGGGATAGTACCCTGCATGCGTTTGAGGATGGGCTCGACGAGCAGATCGGCGGAACGCGAAACCCCGCCTCCCAGGACGATCAGTTCAGGGTCGAAGGACACCGTCAGGTTGGCAATGGCGATGGCAAGGTAATCCACCGTTTCCTTGATGATCGCGCAGGCCCACTCCTGTCCCTGCTTGGCAGCCTCGAAGACGTCTTCAGATGTAAGGCTCTCCAATTCGTCTGAGCTGCGGGTACCTTTAAGCACCACACGCGCCCGGTCGGCGATGCCAGTGCCTGAGGCCACGCTTTCAAGGGCGCCGAAGTCTTCAAAGTTACGACCGAGGAACTCACTCCCCGGGAGCATATTGCCGATCTCACCGGAGGCCTCGCTTGCCCCGCGATAGAGAGCGCCATCGATGATGATGCCTGCCCCGATGCCAGTACCGATGGCGACCATGACCATGTTCTGCACGTTTTGACCGGCGCCGAACCACAGCTCACCCATGGCAGCCAGGTTCACGTCGTTATCGACGGTGATGGGGTAGGGGTAGCGCTGGCTCAGCCTGGCTTTGAGGGGGAAATCCTTCCAGTGCAGGGTGTTGGCCCAGGTGACGATACCAGGTGTGTGCAGGGTGATCCCGGGGGCACCCACTCCGATGCCGTGCACCTGCCTGCCGTCCAGCTTGGGTGAAGCAAGCAGCGTATCGATCAGCATGGTGAGGCGATTAAAACTGTCTTCGCCGGAGGTGCCGTGTTGGGCGATATTCACTTCGTCAAGAATGGTGCCGCCCAGGTCAGATAGGGCGCCGAAGATTTTCGTTCCGCCCATGTCGACGCCAATAACAAGGTGACCTTCGGCATCGAATTCAAGCAGGGGACGTCTGCGGCCTCCACTCCACTCCGTGCCGCCCTGCAGGCGGACGAAGCCTTCGGAGATCAAATTGTCAACGATGCGCATGACGGTGGGTAAGCTGACGTCCAGGCGCTCGGCGATGGTGCTACGGGAGATGGGGCTTTCACGCCGGATAATCTCGAGGATCGCCGAGCGGTTGATGTCGCGCATTGCTGCGGAGGTGATGGTGAGGCGGTAAGTCATGGGTTATCGGGTCGTTTAGGTTCCAAGTTACTTACATGATGTAATAGTTTCTTACAGTGTGTAAGTATCTTAGCATATTTTAAGATGAGAGTCAATAGGGAAATTTAAACTATGATTTATTTGATTAAATGATGACTATGATTAGGAATAATAGAAATAATTGTTAACTTGCTGACAAGCGTACCACGATATAGACAAGAATTGACCAGAAGGAAATATGATCGATCAAATTAAGATTTGCATGATTGTCTATACTTTGATTATCATGAATACTATGGCAAGTAATCATAGTATTTAATAAATCAACTAAATCAAAGTTCGAGACAAGGATTAACTAATATGTTTTCTTAAAATGTATCTGCGTGGTTAATTATTTTCCCTTAATTCCATTTATGATATACTATTTCCAAATATAAAAAAAGCGAAGAAGAGGACGAGTAAGCGCGGAAGCGGCTGTCCAGAGAGCGGTAGAGGCTGCAAAATCCGTCTGTGCGCATGCGCTGAATGGACCTCGGAGCTGCAGGGTGAAACCCACTGGGAGTAGCCTGCGCCGGAGCTGCCACCGTTATCCGGGCAAAAGGTATCGTCGATCCTGACCGTACCTGAAGTGAAGCTGGCTTTTTCACCCCCGTCGCATCACAGGCGGGGGTGTTTATTCTTGAACAACTGGAGGTATCGAGATGTTAATGAAAATCAACCTGGTCTATTGTGCAGTCTGACACTACACCGATCGGGCTGTCGGTCTGGCAGCGGAGCTGATCAATGAATTTGAGCCGGAGATCGAATCGCTCGCCCTGGTGCCTTCGGATGGAGGGCGGTTTGAGTTTTCGATCAATGAAAAGCTGTTGTATTCCAAATTGGAGACACACCGCCACGCCGAGCCGGGTGAGATCACAGAACTGGTGAGGAAGTATTTGAAGGAAAAATAATTTAAACATTTGTCGTCGAGGGTAATCTACGTCAAAAACAATCATCTGGTGTCACTGCGAGGAGGACGTACTATGTCCGACGTGGCAATCTCCCATATGCGAGATAATATAATTTTTACTAGGCACACAATTGATTTTTTCAGTCTGTTGGAGCTTGCTTCGGCAGAAACCGCCTCGCAATGATCAAGGTTAGGAGAATTTATGGTTCAAAATAAGAAGGGACGTGTATTTTCAGGGGCACGCCCCACCGGGAAGCAGCACCTGGGCAACTATCTGGGTGCAATCAAGAATTACGTGGCATTACAAGATGAGTATGACTGTGTGTATTGCATCGTTGACCTGCATGCGCTGACCACCGTGGAGGATACGCTCAATCTGCGGCAAAACACGCTGGATATGGCGCTGGACTTCCTGGCAGCTGGCATTCGCCCGGAGGAGACGATCATATTCATCCAGTCGCACGTGCCCCAAGTGGCAGAGCTGCACCTGATCTTGTCCATGGTATCACCGCTGGGCAAGCTGACCGACCTGCCCACCTTCAAGGAAAAGGTACGCCAGCAGCCGAATAACGTGAATTATGGATTGGTGGGCTACCCGGTGCTGATGACGGCGGATATCGTCCTGTATAAGGCCAACGTTGTGCCGGTGGGGATCGACCAGGCGCCTCACCTGGAATATGCCCGTGAAACGGTGCGCTCGTTCAACTTCAGGTATAACACCAACGTGCTGATCGAGCCGCAGATGAAAAACACCGAGATCCCCAAGGTGCTGGGGATCGATGGCGTGGAAAAGATGAGCAAGAGCCTGAATAACCACATCGAGATTGCCGCCACGCCGGAGGAGACAATCAAACGTGTGAAGATGATGATGACCGACCCAGCCCGCATCCTACGCAGTGATCCGGGCAACCCGGATATCTGCAATGTGTTCACCATGCATAAGATTTTCTCATCCGCAGAGGATATCGCCATGGTTGACCGGGAGTGCCGGCGCGCCGGAATTGGATGTGTGGACTGCAAGATGTTATATGCCCGGAACCTTAATGCTCACCTGGCGCCCTTCCGCGAGCAGCGCAATGAGCTGGCGAAAGACCCGGGCTATGTGCAGGGAGTGCTGGATGATGGCGCCAGGCGAGCACGAAAGATCGCCGAGCAGACCATGGTCGAAGTGCGTCAAGCAGTAGGGCTGCCCTGAGGCAACTATGCGAGCCTGGGAAACCCACTCCCGCCGGGTGGTGTTTGACCAATCACCCTGGCTGGTGGTCGAATACCACGAAGTAGAGCTGCCAGATGGGCGCATCATTCCAGATTGGACCTGGATCAAAACGCCTGATTATATCAATGTGGTGGTGGAGATCGAGTCCGGACAATTCCTGTGCTTCAGGCAGCGAAAATACGCGTTCGACGAGCCCATGCTGGCAGTGGTCGGCGGATATATTAAGCCTGGAGAAGCACCCCTTCATGCCGCCCAGCGCGAGCTGCGTGAAGAAACTGGATATATCTCTGATGAATGGGTGGACCTGGGGAAATACCTGGTCGATCCAAACCGGGGAATCGCTACAGGCTACTTGTTCCTGGCGCGTGGTGCACGGCAGGTCTACACAATTGACAGCGATGACCTGGAAGAGCAAGAGATCATGTTGATGACCCGAGATGAGCTGGAATCAGCCCTGTCACAGGGTAAATTCAAAATATTGGCCTGGGCTGCTGCGGTGGCATTCGCCCTGCGACAACTTTCAGGATAACGAGAATATTATGCGGATCGTCTTACAGCGGGTGAAATCTGGCAGGGTGCTGGTAGCAGGTCACGCGGTGGCTGAGATCGGCACGGGGCTGGTGATCCTGTTGGGGATCGGACAAGGGGATGGTGAGGACCAGGCACGCCTGCTCACCGAAAAAATCGCCCACCTGCGCATCTTCGAAGACGACCAGGGGAAGATGAACCGCTCGCTGTTGGAGGTGGGTGGTCAGGCGATCGTTGTGTCGCAGTTCACCTTATACGCCGATACGCGTAAGGGCAGACGGCCGTCCTTCACCGATGCCGCCCTGCCGGACGTTGCCCGCCCCCTGGTGGAACGATTTACCCAGCTGCTGCGCGAGCTGGGAGTGACCACCCAGACAGGTGAGTTCGGAGCCCATATGCAAGTTGAAATCATCAATGACGGTCCGGTGACCATCTGGATGGAAGCCTAATCTCAAGTCGAGTGATTACGCAAAAGTCCAGGTGGTATCTAGGCTTTCCCAAACAGAGCATTAAAGAATAATTTTCGGCTGAAGGGTTGACCGGATAATATCGTCTGGGCACGGAACATGCGTGCCACTGACCGCACCACAAGCACCGCTGTGGCAGCCAATAGAACTGCAGAAAGCAACGTCTGCCAGATAGGCACATTGCCTGCAGACAGACGGGTCATCATGGCCACCGGGGCAGTAAGAGGGAACAGGCTGAGCAGGATAGCCAATAAGCTGTTCGGATTATTAATCAGCACACTGATCAGTGCTATAGGGATGATCAGTGGGAAGATCACCACGATGGTGGCCTGGGTGGCCTCACGCAGGTTGGGGACCAAGGCACCCAGCCCAGCCATCAGACTGGCGTAGACGGAATAACCAAGCAAGAAGAAAACGACTCCCCAAATTAAGAAGGAGGGTGGCAGCTGGAAGGCAATCGGTAAATTGAAGGTCGTTCCACCCAGCGCTAACAATATCCGCCCGGTGCCAACCCAAACGATAGTTTGGAGCAGCCCGACCATTCCCAATGCGACGATCTTGCCGGTCAGCAGCTGGCGTGGAGTGACCGAGACCAGCAGGATCTCCATCATTCGGTTCTCCTTTTCCTTGGCAACACTGCTGAGCAGCAAGCTGGCGGCGCTGAGGATAATGATATAAAACAGCATGGTGACAGCATAAGGCAGGAAGAAGGTCAGCATGTTGCCCTCTTCCCGCTGAGGTGCAGCTGTCAAGGGATGTGGCTGTACATTCGGTGGCTGATTGACGCGGGACGAAAGCTGGGCATCCCCGCCCAAAAGGTTGAAGTTCACAATAGACTTAAGTAAATCGGACTGCCCGGAGCCGCTCAGCGGATTAAAATCGGTGCGAACGTAGGTTATATCTCCGGTATTTATGTAGTTTGCCGGGATGATGTAGTAGGCGGAAATTTGATTCTGTTTCAATGCCTGGCTGGCATGGGCCTCATCAATAAACGGCACCAATAAACCACTGGTCACATCAGCTGGAATCTGCTTGATGATGCCGCTCTGGTCTATATAGCCTTCAGCCTGCACAGCCGATGGGCTGCTGATCAGCTGGCTCAGGATGTTTTGGGCCGGATTACTACCCTTGGAAAGCTGCCCGGCAATGGTAAATACTGCCGCCCCGATCAGAGGGATGCCAAACAAGGCAAACAGAAAGGATCGGCGAGAAAAGATGGTGATGATCTCATTTCTTAGGATTAACCAGGTCTTTTTCATAGGCTATGCTCTTTGGTGACTGAAAATTTCCTTCCAGCGCAGCCGCTGACCATAGCGCAGCATGCCCAAGCGGAAGGCTCTCCCAGCCAGCCATACCGCACCAACGGCTGAAATCACCAGGAGTACGAGGCTGGCAATATACTGCCAGGCAGGGATGGTGGTAAAACCCATCCGGATGGCAATGGTCATGGGGGCAGTCAGAGGGAAGAGGGTCATGGCGACTGCCAGAGGACTGTTTGGGTTTTGGATAAAAACTGCGATCAGGATGTAAGGGAGCCAGATAGGGATGGTGAACAAACCCATGATTTGCTGACCTTCACTGGCTTCGGTCACGGTGGCCCCAATTGTGGCCATCAACCCAGAAATCATGATGAAGGCTGGCACCATTACTGCGATGAGCATGAAAATCGTCTGGGCTGGAAATGTGACCCCGCTGAGGAATGACAGATAAGATTTTCCAATTATCAGGATCCACACAATGAAAATTGCCCAGACAACCAGCTGGGTGATACCAACCGCCATATCGGCGATGGTTTTTCCGCTCATCAGCTGATTGGGAGAGACGGAGGTCACCATGATCTCCATAGTCCGATTTTCTTTTTCCTCCACCACAGCTTGAAGCAGATAACCGGAGCTGGTGCTCATGGCGATTATAAATAGGATTCCAGCGATGAACGGCAGAATTAGATTGATAATCTGGTCTTGAGAAGTCTGGCGGGATTTATCCGCGGATACTACATTGAGCTTACTGCCCGCCAGGATGCGGTTGACAATGTGTGGGGAAATATTTGCCAGCAAATTTGTGGTCAGAAATTCATTAAATTGCTGGGTTGCAATGCCCTTGGGCTCTTTGTTGTAATATTCATCCACTTTTCCCGATGGTAGATAATCTTTCGGAATGATGTAGTACGCTTGTATTTTTCCAGTATCTAAATTAGTGCGTGCGCTCGCTTCGTCGGGATATGCCAGCATACGAACGGTCCGCTCCGGGAACTTGGCCGATGCCTGTGGGATGGCGTTTACCAACAGTCCTGATTGGTCGACATAACCAATCGGAGTTGGGTTTGAGTCTGACCAGATGATCACGATGATCAGCACGGCCATAAAGGCAAGCATGAGCGGCACGCTGAACAAAGCCAGCAAGAAGCGCTTGCGGAACACATGCCTGGAATACTCCTGCCAGGCAATTCGCCAGAATTTGCTCATTCCCTCTCTCCTAACTTTTGGTCATCTTGCTGTACGACACGGATGAAGATCTCGTCCAGAGTGGGTGCTGCGATCTCAAATTGCTCAACTTCCACTCCACCTTCAACCAGCTTGCGAAGTATTTCCTGAGTGGTGGTTGAGGGTGAAAGAGTCAGACGGTATGCGGATGAGTTATGCCGCTCCACGTGCTCCACGCCTGGCAGAACCGGCAGCTCATCATGCGTGCTCACGATGACTGCATGACCTGAAAATTGACGGCGGATCTCATCCAGACTTCCGTATAATACGGTGCGCCCATGGTCAATCAGTACAATGCGGTCACACAGCTCCTCCACCTGATGCATCTGGTGAGTGGACATCAGGATGGTCACCCCCTTATCACGCTGCTCACGCAGCAGGTCTTTTACCATCTGGGTGTTAATGGGGTCCAGACCGCTGAATGGTTCATCGATAATAACCAGCTCCGGTTCGTGGATCAGAGTCGTGATGAGCTGAGCTTTTTGCTGCATGCCTTTACTCAGCTCTTTGACTTTCTTATAGCGTGAAGATTCAAGATCGAACTTCTCAAGATAGCTAGAAATCCTACTTTGGGCTTCTGCTGGAGACAGTCCTTTGAGTGTGCCTAAATAAGTCAAGCAGCGGTCAAGGGGTATATCTTGGTACATGCCGCGTTCCTCAGGCATGTAGCCGATTTGGTCCTTCTTGGCTTCCGTCATCGGACCCCCCAGGATACTTACCGAACCCGAATCAGGTTTGAAGATATCCAGCAGCACACGGATAGCAGTGGTCTTCCCGGCACCATTGGGTCCAAGCAGTCCGAATATTTCTCCCTTTTCGACCTCAAAGGAGACGTCATCGACAGCTATTAACGTGCCAAAGGATTTGCTAATGTGCGAGAGTTCAACAGTTGGCATAAGAGATAACTTCCTTCCTGATGTGACGGACGAATACAATTTTCCTAATTGTAAAGCATTATAAGTGATGGCGGCATAGATTTCCTGAGGTTTTTGGTTGCGGGAAGCGATTTATACCGACTAGAAGAGAATGGATTATCCGATTCTCATCAATGCTATAATTGCCCAATTCGTCTACTGATAATGATTGGAAATGGTTCATGAAAACGGTATGTGTCTATTGCGGCTCTTCGGATAAGATGAGTGAGGCCTACCTGCAGTCTGCGCGGGAGATGGGATGCGTGATCGCCAGGCGCGGCCTGACGCTGGCCTATGGTGCCGGCTGTACTGGCATGATGGGCGCAGTGGCGGATGGGGCTTTGGAGGCAGGTGGGGAGGTGATCGGGGTCATCCCGAAGATGTTCGCCACGCGCGTGCTGATGCACCACGGGCTTTCGCAGCTTGAGATCGTGGAAAGCATGCATGCCCGTAAACAGCGCCTGGCGGGAATGTCCGATGCGTTCATCGCTTTACCCGGAGGCTATGGGACGTTTGAAGAGCTGTTTGAAATCCTCACCTGGGCACAAATCGGCCTACATCATAAGCCTGTGGGGATACTGAACGACCAACATTATTTCGATCCGCTACTATCCGTCATCGAGCATGCACGCACCGAAGGATTCATGTACGCTGAACACAGCTCTTTATTTGTTTACGCCGAGCATCCCGATCGATTACTTGATTTAATAGATAGCTACCAATATCCCGGGGGGATGGAAAAGTGGGTGACACGCGAAGAATGATTTAATTTACCTGTAAAGTCTTCGGCTTAATAAAAATCAACAGGGCTGCCGATATATAAACAGCATAACTGAGCGCTTCCGTCAAGGAGGGGCTGCCATGATAACCAAACAGGGTGCTGAAGATGATTCCAACAATGGATTGATCATTCAGGAGCGGGTTGAGATTCCAAAGGGGGGTGATTACCCCAGGAATAATGCCTGCCTGAT
This sequence comes from Anaerolineae bacterium, assembly GCA_041481345.1. Lineage (GTDB taxonomy): Bacteria > Chloroflexota > Anaerolineae > Anaerolineales > UBA4823 > FEB-25. The sequence goes on along the minus strand of JBGPBQ010000124.1, from coordinate 2,834 downwards.
TAAACTCAGCGACACTGTGAGCAATTAAGCCGGCAGCAAACAGGATGAGAATTACTGAGGTCACCTGAAAGAAACGCTGCAGGTTGAGCCGAAGCGTTGTGGTATAGAGCAAGTAGCCTACTAACCCCGCTGTAAACAAGCCGATAGACGTCCCCAACAGGGTCTGGAAGCCGTTGGAGGTGAGTGAAGAGGCGGTGAGATAAAGAGCGAGCTCGATGCCTTCCCTGAGCACAGCAATAAAAGCCAGTAGGAATAGCGCTCCCCCACCTTGCCCAAGGGAAGCTCTTTTTACCTTACCTTCCAGGTCGGATTTTAGGTTGCGCGATTGGCGGCGCATCCAGAAGATCATCCACGTCAGCACGCCCGCTGCCAGTAGAAAAGTTACTCCCTCAAATATTTGCTCCGCGGTTCCCTCGAGCTCTTTATCAACCATACGCAGCAGCAAGGCTGCCAGCAGGCTGACAATGGATGCGCTGACCACACCCGCCCAGAGCGAGCGGTTAAGGTCCGAGCGTCCCGTCCGAACTAATGCACCAAGCACGATCCCGATGATCAATGCGGCTTCAAGACCTTCACGCAGAGAGAGAACCAGGCTGGCGATCATGCTGCACCATCACAGGGACTGATCGTTTCAAGACTGGGCAGATTGCCAGCAGCTTGAATAAGCCGATGGATCTGGAAGGGAAAGGGGAGTGGACTCATCCGGTACAGCCTGAAGTGAACCTGAAATAGTCCAAGCGAGGCAAATTGGACAGGTTGGTTTGCATGGAACCATGTGGATAGGAGGCTTGACATTATTCTTCCTTCAGGTGAGGGTAATACCTGACAATTTAGATATAATATCGCAGGATTAGATGGATGTCAATGAGGAGCTTTTATTATCGAACGGATGGCAAATTGGATCCAGATGTAAGAAACTGTCTCCTATAATGCAGCTGCGGCATGAATCAGAACGGCGGGTGATTTTTCCCCGCCGTTCTGATTCACTCAATTATCATAAATATCTTGAACGTTTATATCATTTGTTGGTTTTTGTTTGACCGCCAGTATAACCAGGAGCCGTAATTGCACAGATTTTACACAGCCGGCTATCTTGAATTCTGCTGAATATTCGTTCATCGATCTCGTTTTTCAAGTATTTTGCTGTAGTGATTACTGTTGGTAATTTGTTGAGATGCCGGTAATCGATCAATTGGAACAGCTTCTCATTCGCCCATGGGGTGGGGGATTGCTCACCCAAAGCATCCAGGATGAGCAAGGGAGCGCTGCGGATTTCTTCGAAGCGGCGGTCAAGGCTGATAGAGCTGCTGGAGCTGAAAGTCGCCCGCAAGTGGTCCAGCAGGTCAGCGACGCTGATGAGCATGGGCGGCTGACCGATATCGGCGCGTGAATTGGCGATGGCGGCTGCCAGGTGGGTTTTACCGCAGGCGTAAACCCCGGTGAAAACCAGCCAGCCTTTGGGTGAACGGGCATATTCAATGGCGGTTTTAAGCGCATTTTTTAGGCTTTTACGTTCTTCAGGGGACATTTTTTCCGCCTGCCGGTCGTCCCAATTACTGAAGGTCTGCTCATGGTGCATTGCCAGGGAAGACAGGTCCGAATGGATGGAGTCGTCTGCCGGTCGGCGGTAATCAGGCGCCTGGATGAAGACGCGTGTGACCAGCTCAGGGTCTTCCAGGCGTGAGCGGATGCGCCCTTCGATTTGTTCCAGCAGCAGGTTGGTGGTCACCACTAATGGCAGGCGGTTAATGTAGCGGTAATTCAATATCTGGAACAGCTTCTCCTGCGCCCATGAAGTGGCATTCTGGGTGCCGAAATCGTCCATGATCAGCAAGGGCGCGGTGCGGATCTCTTCAAAGCGCTGCTCGAAGGTGCTTTCAGGGTTGTCATAGGCGAAGCGCAGGGCATCCAATAAATCTGGCACAGTGATGAACAGGGTGGGTACGCCCAGACTGACGGTGAAGTTGGCGATCGCAGCTGCCAGATGGGTTTTACCGCATCCGAAACCACCCTGGAGCAGCAGCCAACCATCCGCCTTTTGCGAAAACTGCTGAGCCTGGTTATAAGCACGCTCGAGTGAATCAGCTTGCCAGGGTCCCATTCCCACCCGCCCACGCGGTTGGAAATTCTCGAACGTCAGGTGCTGAAGGTTGTCCAGGTTGCTGATGGAGAACAGACGCTGGTGGATCTGTTGCGAGACCTGTCCATTGCGGCAGGAGCAAATCTGCAGCCGGCCAAAATCCGGGTGACCGATAGGCAGGTCGCGGCGCAGGTAACCCAGTCCATGACAGTAGGGGCAATTAATATCGCCTGCCAGGTCAGTTGGAACTAAATACTCCGCCTCACTCACCTCAGGGGATGGCTCACTTGTCCCATTCGGCGTATTTTCGGCGAGCTTCTTCAGTGTCGCGTCGAGCCTGCTGATCTTTTCGGTCATCACGTCCTCCTTCCTGCCAGCGGTGCAGGATGGCTTCAATATAATGCCAGTTGCGCTTATTACGTTCGACTGCGATGCGGAAGGCATCCTCAATCCAATCGGCTTGATAGGTTTTTTCGGCATCCCGGAGAGCATCTGCTATCAGGGGGGTTAACGGGCCAATGTTGGCTTCATACAGCTGGAAAATATTCGGTTGTTGCGGATATAACTCAATGGGCTGTTTTAGGTTATCCGTCACCCGCCACTCCCCGCGCTGGATGGCTGCTACTGCGGCCCGACCTTTGGGAGAATTCAGGCAGATGATTGTATCCTGCCCATTATCCGTCGAAATGTCTGCCTGGAGAAGCGCGCCGTGTTTAACAGCGCGATTGAGCGCAGTCCTGATCGAAGCACGAGC
>JBGPBQ010000123.1:0-11438 GCA_041481345.1 Anaerolineae bacterium | reverse complement strand
TTCAATGACTATGCAGGTCATGGTTACCACGGGGTCAGCGTGCTGCGCAGTTATCTGGGTTTTGACGCCAAACCTGTCCAGATCGTTGCTTCTTCACAACACAATAAGCTAATTTCTCACTGGTCCAGGTTGGAAGGGAAATTTGGACCACGTGATGAAATTCAAGAGCATGGTATCATAACCTTTGAAGAAGGACGCTTAGGCATTTATCACTGGACAGATGTTGGATACGATTCTGCGTTGCGTTGGTGGCGGAGCAGTCGTTTTTATGCCGAAAAAGGCATGGGTATTTCCGTTGGTGTTGGGATCGATGTCCATGAACAGCTGACATTGTTATCACCGGATGGACAATCTCCACATTTCATTAACATTGAAAGGGAATATGAACGAGTTGATGGTGGAGCTCTTGAAGCACTGGTTGCTCATACAGGTAACCCGGATTACCCCACCATTCGCTGGCAAAACCCTTTCAGATCAGCAATTAAGGGAAGAAGTATACAATGGCATGACGACGAGATTGGTGTTGCCAGTTGTTTGATGAGCCTGGTGAATGCTGTGCGTAACAATTCAACACCTACATATGGTGCCGAACAAGCCAGGTTGGATCAGGAGATTGTGCTCGCCCTCCAGAGGTCAGCCAATGCAAATGGAATCCCGGTGAAATTGCCTCTTGAGTCGTCTGAAGTTGAAGATGCCTAATTTTCAGGGTTTACCCACGCAAATTATTAGTAATGAATTCTTGAGTTTGGAGTTCCTTAAAGACGCTGGGCCGCGCATTGTCCGGTTATCTGCTTTCGGGAAAGAAAATCTTTTCGCTGATATTCCTGACAGTGTTAATACACAATATGGTGAATTTCTTTATCGTGGCGGCCACCGAATTTGGCTTGCGCCAGAATCATTACCCCGTACTTATGTCCCCGACAATGAACGGATTCTTGTTGAAGAGATATCAGATGGAGTTCGTTTGATAGGTAAGACCGAGAAAGGTACTGGGATTTCAAAAAGTATTAACATCCATCTGGCGAAAGATATGCCTAGAGTCTCCTTGGTCCACACTTTGGAGAACAACAATCTATGGGAGGTGGAACTCGCCCCCTGGGCAATAACCTTGTTCCGGCTTGGTGGTATTGTGATACTTCCACAACCAATCGGAAATGTAGACCCCCATGGATTGTTAAATAATCGAATGATAGCCCTCTGGCCTTATACTCACGTCAACGATCCGCGTTTGGTTTTGCGAGATGATTTTATCCTTATACTTGGTAATAAAATTCTGCCAAAATTAAAAATAGGATATTTCAACAGCAGAGGATGGATGGCTTATTGGATCGATGGTGTTCTGTTTCGTAAGACTTTTGATATTTTAACGGATGCAGTGTATCCCGATGGAGGTTGCAATAGCGAGTCATATTGTTGCGATCGATTTGTAGAATTGGAAAGCCTGGGACCTTTGGTCAAGCTCATGCCAGGTGGATCTATAACGTTTACGGAAACATGGGAAATTTACCCAAAAATTGAAGTGCCTTTTCTCACAGATGAGATTCGAGAGTTAATAATTCAGTTGGGTTAGTTCAATATTTTTATTGCGGATCCGACAAAAATAAATCCGTTCTTAATTCTTTCGGTCATTATCATTTCTTAGTTGTAAATTAGAAAGTAAGAACCTTTTTGTGTTCCCTTAAAGTATTTCGCCAGTCCAAATAATATACGACCTGCTGATGAGTAATCACTTTTAGCGTCCCCGACGATTCTATGCCGTGGTGCGCGAGTTGCACCACATCTACTGTGTCGGCTACTTGTCCCATCCGGAAAGAATATTGAGGTTGAATTCGTCAATGTGACGACAGTGAAATGGATTATCATGCTGCTTTATTCTCTAACTATTCAATTTAGGATGCAGCATGATATCTTATTACGTAATCCTGGGCAAATGTCTTATTTTTCGGTTGCTACAGCTCATCAAAGTTGGGGTGAAACCGGCCACTCTATCACTGTTTGCCGGAACGTTATCTGACATGGCCCGCAGTCGCACGGACCTTATTGTCGAAAATGCCCTGCTCCGTCAACAGCTGATCTTCCTCAATCGACAGGTGAAACGACCCCAACTTACCCATCGTGACCGTTTTCTCCTCATCCTACTCGCTCGTTGTACCGGGTTCTGGAAACAAGCCCTTCACATCATCCAGCCAGACACACTTCTACGCTGGCACCGGGAGTTGTTTCGATTTTATTGGCGGCGGAAATCGAGACATAAACAGGATAAACCCAAGATCTCACCTGAAACAATTGAGTTGATCCGGAAGATGGCTAAAGAGAATCGCTTATGGGGGGCAGATCGGATCCGTGGCGAACTGCTGAAACTGGATATCCAGGTGTGCAAACGTACTATCCAGAAATACCTGCCGAAAGCAAGGATAACACCCAATCCGAGCCAAACTTGGGCCACCTTCCTGAAGAATCATGCCAAAGACATTTGGGCTTGCGACTTTACCGTTGTATATGACTGGCTGTTTCGTGCGTATTATATCTTTGTCGTGATGGAGCTCAAAACGCGCCGAATTGTACAGGTAGCTGTTACCCATTCGCCTTCAGATGAATGGACTGCCCAGCAATTGCGTGAAGCAACACCGTGGGGTAAAGGCCCAAAATATCTCCTCCACGATCGTGATAATAAGTATGGAATACGCTTTTCTTCAGTGGCTGCAGGCTCAGGGATCGCCGAACTAAGAACTCCCTATCGAGCCCCCCGAGCCAATGGTGTTTGTGAACGTTTCATGGGCAGCCTACGAAGAGAATGCCTTGATCATACGCTCATCCTTCATGGAAAGCATTTACAGCGCGTGGTCAAGGAATATACGACTTACTTCAACCAGGATCGACCCCATCAAGGAATTGGCCAGCACATTCCCTGCTTCTACGATCAACCAAACGCGAAGACAACAGGTAGGATCACCTCCAGAGCGATCCTTGGGGGTTTACACCACAGTTATTCCCGCCAGAATAATCTGAACTAGCCCAATCAAATCCCACCTAAAGACTGCGAAGGTGACCAATCCAACAAGGGGTGGCTACCAATTTAGTTTGCCTGGTTATTGAGTTTAGTTGCTGATAGACACTTTTGAATCAAAATATCTATAATTTTCAACATTTAGTACAATCCCTATGGTGAGGAACAGGTAATAATTTGACAAGATTCGGGGTTTTTAACTGACAATAAACGGCGGATAAGATAAGTAGCCGGAACACCCATTCTATATACCTATTTTAGAAAAGGTATTGATATAAAACACCTTTCTTAGCTTGGTGATGGATTCGGATTGACCGGTAGCACGATACTCACCTCAAATCCTTGGGGTGTGCGGTTACGGGCGGTGATCCTGCCTCCCTGAGCTTCGACCAGCTGGCGTGCGATTGATAACCCCAATCCTGCACCGCCGGTGGATCGGGCGCGCGATTTTTCGCCGCGCCAAAAACGGTCGAAGACGTGGTCTAACTCATCCTCAGGGATACCCGGCCCTCCATCCGCCACTGTCAGCTCGACGCTATTCCCCTTGCGGTGGATGGAAAGGTCAACGGAGCTGCCTTCATGTGTGTAGCGCAGGGCATTGTCGATCAGGTTGCCAACCACCTGTTGGAAGCGCTGAGGATCCACCATAACTTCCGGTAGATCTGCTTCTGCTTTTAGATCAAGCTGGATGTTCCTCTCCCCCGCCTGGGCGGAGAATAATCCCAGGATTGTCTGAGCCAGCTCCTCCAGCCTGACCGGTTTCAGCTCAAAACGCAGCTGGTTGGCTTCAGCCAGTGCTACCAATCGCAGATCTTCAACCAGTCGCTCTAGCAAATAGGTTTCTTCCAGTGCAGGGGAGATGTGTGCATCATCTGGTGGGTACACTCCATCCAGAATGCCCTCCAGCCGGCCGCGCAGAATGGTGATGGGGGTCCGCAGCTCGTGGGCAATGTCTGACAGCATGTTACGCCGCTGGCGGTCAGAGCGTTCTAGTTCATCCGCCATATGGTTAAAATGATCACTCAAGGCGGATAAATCATCACTGCTGGTACGCACCGGCACACGCGCACTTAGATTGCCTTGCGAAACAGCTTGTGCAGCTGCGATCACTTCGGAGAGTGGGTTGATCATACGGCGCATCAGCAGCAAGCCAATGATCAAGGTCAATATGCCCAGCAGCACCGAGATGACTGCTGTTGGGCCTATCAAAGTAAATATGAGCTGCACAACACGCGGTGGAGTTCCTCGGTCCATCCATATCCTACCGATTAGTACGCCATTGATGGAGAGTACTTGTCCGGTTTCGTTTGTACTTGGGGTATATTGGGTACCCACTAACGGGCTGTTCACAGACCCGTGATCGAGCACTACTTTCCCATTGGCATCTACCAGGATAGTACGGTTCCAATCAGGTCGTAGAGCCCGGATGGAAGTGTTGGTGCGCTCTTCCAGCACAGCCTCCACACCCTGCCAGCTACCATGCCCAAGGTAATAAGTTTCCAAGATGATGGAAGTGGGTGTTCGGACGAATGGATTGGTGCCGGTGTTCCTGGCGATGACGATAGCCGCCACAATCAAGATCAATAACACAGTCAGGAAGACCACAATGCCAAACGCCCGTAGCAGGAGCAGTAGCAATCGACGCCTAATGGATTGGATAGAATTGGCATCTGCCTGGTTCATTTACTTGCCTCAATGAACTTATATCCTGCTCCATGCACGGTAATGATGTAGTTCGTCTCTCCTTCCTCTGGTTCGATTTTGCGGCGTAGGTTGCGGATGTGTGAGTCAATCGCACGCTCATAGCTCTCGAATGCCACCCCACGCACTGCGGTCAGTAATTGCGCCCGTGAAAAGATGCGTCCTGGCTGGCTGGCCAGGGTTGCCAGCAGCTCGAATTCGGTGGGTGTCAATGGCACTTCCCGATCCGTGAAGCGCGCACTGTAATGACCCCCATCAAGCGTCATATCCCCCGCATGGATGGTTTCGGCCTGGGGGCTGCCTGTCCCCCGGCGCAGAACTGTGCGCACGCGTGCCACTAGCTCGCGGGGGCTGAAGGGTTTGGTCATGTAGTCATCCGCTCCCAGCTCCAATCCGATAAGTTTATCGGTTTCTTCCACGCGCGTCGTGAGCATGATGATGGGCACATTGCTATACCGGCGTAGCTCGCGGCAAACATCCAGTCCATCCATTTCAGGAAGCATCAGGTCGAGCACGACCAGGTCAGGCTGGTTTCGGTGAGCAAGTGCCAACCCGGTGCGACCATCGTATGCGTGTGACACTTCGTAACCCGCTTTGATTAGATAGTCCTGGCATATTTCCACAATCTTCGGCTCATCATCGATCACCAGTATCTTCTTTGCCATATCGCCTCATTATCGCATGAAATTGCCACTGATAGTAAGGTAGCGCCCGATCGTGCGCGGAACCAAGATCATCTCACTATTCTTTCCACTTCTTTCTGATCACTAATCTTAGAGGTTGCAAATGACTTTCTTGACGAGGGCAGGAGGAGCAAGACAACCACCGCTATCGCCAGGAGTATGCGCACCAGGTTCTCAACCAGCACAACCGCTGAGAAAATGCGGATCATTCCTGGAATTGCAAGCAAGATCAATAAAACTGATATGACGATCGCCAAAATCACGCCCCAACGCTTGCTCTTGAACAATCCAATGGCAGCTACCACCGCCAGTACAAGCATTAGGATATCCAGGCCAAGCGTGACCGGTTGAAGCAAGCGCAATATGCTGGTTAAGCCTGTGCCGGCTTGTCGGTTCCGGACAAAGTTATTTGTTGTGCCCTGGTTAGTTTGGTCATTGGTTGTCCCACCCTGGGTAAACCCACCCTGGGGGAATCCGCCTTGCGGGGTCCCACCCTGGAAAGTATAGTTCCTATTTCTTAATTGACCTACCACAAACCCCCCGTTACCAAAACCTTGGCCTAACAACCCATACTGGTTGGCAATCCCCAAACCTGCTACAAATACGGTTAAAACGATCAATAAGATGGCTGCAATGGTGACTACAACTGGTCTTTTTGTTTCCATTTTTCCTCCTTATCTCACAACACTAAAAGTGCTAATAGACCTTTCGATTTTTAATATTATTCATATCGCAATGCCTCAATGGGTCTCAAAGAGGCGGCTTGGAATGCCGGGTAAATCCCGAAGAATAAACCCACTAACGCTGCAAAGAAGAATGAATACAGGATGACATCCAACGAAACGTAAGTGGTGATCAAGCCAGTCAGCGTTACCACCCCTGCGATAGCTGCACCCAGCAGGATGCCCAATATTCCTCCAACCAGACTGAGGGTGATCGTCTCCACCATGAATTGCATCAGAATGACCGAGCGCCTGGCTCCGACCGCTTTGCGCAGGCCAATCTCACGCGTGCGCTCGCGTACGGAGACCAACATGATGTTCATGATACCAATACCACCCACAAACAGTGAGATGCCGGCAATGGCGCCCAGGAAAGTGGTAAGCGTGGTCGTGATGCTGGTCAATGTGCTCAAAGCCTGGCTTTGGCTGGAAACAGAGAATGGCAGCGTCTCGGTTAGCGTTAGCTTATGATCTCTTCGTAGGATGTATTCCACCTGACTGATCACGCTGTTGACGATGTTTGGATTGGCAGCTGAGAGGGAGACGCTGGATAGCGTACGCTTACCATTAACCAGCGCCCTACCTCCGAACAACCGGCTGTAGCCTGTCTCGAGAGGAATTAGAATGACTCCGTCTCCGCTGAAAAAACCGGTTGAACCCTTGGAGGCCAGCACGCCAACCACGGCAAAGTTGATCCCATTGATGGTGATATCCCGCCCCATAGGGTTCAATCCGCTGAATAGATCTGTCGCCGCTTGTGAGCCCAGCACGACCACCCGTGATTCTGCTGCGTTATCGCCGTTTGTGATGAAACGTCCTTGAGCGATGGTATAAGCTTGTACTGAGGCGAACTCTGGTGTGACACCAGTGACCGAGAATTGTGATTGGTTGGCACTATACGCCACTTGTGCAGAGCTTTCGTATGTTGGGGAAATCCCAACCACATTGTTTGTATCCTGCGCGATTGCCTGGTAGTCTGAGTAATATAACGCGGTAGACTGTGCACCCACACCAGCTTGGCGAACGACCCGAGCGGATGAAACGGAGATCAGGTTCGAACCTAATCCTTCCACCCGGCTGGTTATATTGCGAGTGGCACCCCGGCCGATTGACATCAGTGCGACCACTGCTGCCACACCGATGATAATACCCAGCATGGTTAACCCTGAGCGAAGCTTGTTAGCTGCCAGGGCTCTGAATGATATGCGTATACTTTCAAATATGTTCATGGTTGTCTCTCCTACAGATGTTGTGATCAACGTCTGACAGGTTTAGTAAGTTTTCGGCTTAGCTAGCTTTCCATTCATCCTCTGGACGAGGTGTCCCTGCTACCAGGGGATGCGCCACTGGTTCATCGCTGATGATCTTGCCATCCACCAGCCGAATGATCCGTTGGGTATGGCGGGCAATAAAAGCATCATGGGTGACGTACACTACGGTTTGCCCGTGTTCTTCATGTAGCTTTTGGAACAAGCCGATAATCTCATCTCCGGTTTTCGTATCCAGGTTACCGGTTGGCTCATCGGCTAGCAGGATGGTGGGATCGTTAACCAGGGCACGCGCGATTGCCACACGCTGCTGCTCACCACCAGATAATTGGTTTGGATGGTGATGTATGCGGTCTGCCAGCCCCACGGTCTCCAGAGCAGCTTTTGCTTTCTCGATGCGTGCTTTTCCATGCACTCCATCGTAGAGCAGTGGCAGCATTACGTTTTCCAGAGCATTTGTGCGCGGCAGCAAATTAAATTGTTGGAAGACAAAGCCTACTTTTCGGCTGCGCACCTGGGCAAGCTGGTTATCGCTAAGGTTTTCCACTGGCTGCCCTTCCAGGCGATAAACTCCACTTGTAGGGACATCCAGGCATCCCAGAATAGCCATCAACGTACTCTTGCCTGACCCACTGGGACCCATCACAGCAACCATCTCACTGGCTTGGATCATCAGGTTGATGTTATCCAGAGCAAACACTTTGCTTTGACCTAATTTATATATTTTGGAGACGTTTTCAAGTTCGATCATAATCACAGCTCCTAAGGTAGATATCTTGGTGGTTTATGGTACGATGAATCGGCTACCACCTCCACCAAGGCCACCACCATTGTTGCTTGTTGATGTGGTGCTGGACAGCAATCCAACCGTTTGGCCTGCTTGCAGCTTTCCGGTAATGATCACTGTATTATCGGATAGGATCTGACCACTGATCACGGTGACCTGTTGGGAGCTATTATTCGAGCCAATCACATCCACATACTCACCCAGTGTATCGCTCCCTACAGCGTTGACTGGCACGGTCAGCACATCCTGCGGTTGCCCAGCTTGGATGGTCACGTCTGCAGTAGCACCTATTAGGATTGTCGGATCAGCCTGATCAAGCACCACCCGCACGGTGTAGTAAACCACACCCTGATTGGATGTTCCAACTTGATTGATAAAGGAAACCTTACCCGTCAAAGCTAGCTTAGTATTAGCTTCCAATGTGATCGTAGCCGTATCGCCAGGGTTTAGTTTCACTACATGTGATTCATCGATCTGCAGGTCAACATATAGTTTTGAGCGATCCACCAACACAACGGCAGGTGTGCTCTGGCTGACACTATCTCCGGGTTGGTAGCCTACACTGGTCACGACCCCACTGTATGGAGCGATCAGTGTCAGGCTGTTGACTTCTGCTTGGGCAGACTGCACTTTCGCCTGGGCAGCAGCTAAATCATCCGGGTTGGGAGAGCGTTCAAGCTGATAAAGCGTGGTCACCGCGCCATTCAGCAGCTGGGTAGCATCCTGATATGCAGCCCAAACGGTGTTCAGGTTGATGGCTAAACCATAAACCGAATTGCTCGAGTCATTAACCTGTGCCTGGTCTGTGGCAATCTGCGCCTGGAGTAATTGGATTTGAGCCTGGGTTGAGGCGATATTGGCATCAGCTGCAGCAATTTCCGAAGCGCTGTAATACGATGAACACCAGACAAGATTTGCTTGGGCTGTCTGTAAAGCTTGATATTCCTTGCTTCCGATGATGTGTGCTGAGCGGTTATATCTTTCCAATGCTGCATCGTATGTATTCTGGTAGTCAGTGATGGTCGTGTCGGTGCAGCGTTTTCCGTTCATCCCTGCCCGTTTATTCATAAGATCAGTAAGGGAGGATTGGGCAGTGATCAAACTGGATTGTTTCTGTGTAAGATCAGCCTGAATTTGAGCTGCATTTACGTTCGAGCTCATCGTGCTGGTGACCACCAATCCAATGAAGCTAGAAGCAGCTGAGTCATAGGCATCCAATTTCTGTGATAATGTATCGGCTAGCCCCGCAACATTAGAGGATAAGCCCGCTTTTAAATCGCTTTGTTTGGTCTGGCTGACTTGCACAGCGGCCTGCAGATCAGTTACTTTCTGGGCCTGGGCAGTGTCTGTTGGATGGGCACTTGCGTTCTGTTCCGTCGCAATCAGCTGTGCCTGCAGCTGGCTGGTTTCACGCACTGCCTGGTAGTATTCTTGAACGTCTATGGATGCGTTTGCTAAGGGTAGTTTATTCTGGGCAGTATCCAATGCGGACTTACTATCCAGCCAATTGCTGTATAAAGTCGTATCGCTTGCACTCTGGTTGCTGATGATGGCATTTGAAAGCGCGGCTTCAGCTTGTTGGTAGTTGGTATAAGCGCTTGAAAGGGCTTTCTCAGCATTGGAAATAGTCGACAGGTCAGGGTTGGTTAGTTGGTTGTAAGCATTGCGGGCGTTGGTCAGGTCAGTTTGGGCGGCGAGAAAATTTGCAGGGACTGATCCTGGGTCAAGCATCATTAATATGTCTCCTGCATTCACCGTCTGCCCAACCTGAACTTTGCTTTGCGCTACGATACCAGTCGTGGAAAAGCTCAATGATGATATGTGCTGGGGTTGGATCTGACCGGTGCTCTCGACCGTGTCGGTATAGCTAACCTGTTTGACAGTTCCATAACCCGTGAAACCACCCGATGTCGACCCAGTCTGGGCAGACGCTGCTCCTGAGCATCCTGCTAAGACCAATGCCAGCAGTACGATGACGGAAAACACTGCGAAAACGCGTTTGTTATGAAACATGTGAACCTCCTGTAGTTCGGAATTCAAGACCTCTAGGCTCCCTTAATTCTTGGACCTTGTTGACCAGGGTTAAGCATACTCTTTAATTGTGTAGAAATTGTGGAGAAAGATGGGAAAATCGTCAATAAAACCTCACAGTTTTTAATACCTGTGAGGTTTTATATTCATCACTGCTGGGTGGATGACTATTTAATATCACCTTTCGATATCAACCCCTTCTCCTGATCCAGAAATCCATCCTCCAAGCATTAGGGTATTATCCCTCGACATGGCCGGGCTTTCCACATATTTTGGATTCTATGGATGGTATAGGTTTATTGTGTAGCGTTTTCATGAGCAGATAATATATCAAGGCTACACGAGTATATTGCCCAGGTCCATAGGATCGGAAGTCCTGTTGATAATAATCGTTTATAAATATATCCTTCTACACACATCTCAGAAAAGACAGCGCAGCATTTGCTTGCTCAGGCAATTACTTTTCACCATAACCTAACTACCGCGCAAAGTGAGCAACTGTAGAGCGATTTGGGAAGGTGTTGGTGGATACGGGTGAGTATCATCTTGATGCAGCCCGATTCAATATCAATGTGGATGAATTCGACGCTGCCCTCACCAATGTACGTGCAAGATCGGATGAAGAGACTGCAACCCGCTGGCTTGAGTAAGTCGTTGGTTTGTACCAGGGGGAACACTTGCATAATTTGTACTATGACTGGTTGTCCCTGAGCGGAGAAGATTATCAAAGGAATATCTGGGGGCACTCAGACAGCAGGCGGATTATCACCTCACCCCTGAGCGTGTATGGTGCAAAAATTCTACCCATAGCCAGAAACCGAAGCCGAAGGCTGCCTGTAATAATCGTGGATGACACCTCCCAGGATATCTCGTCTTCGTATTGGACCTTTTATGCTCCGTTCTGGCTCAGACACAGGAAAGTGTTGATCTAAGCCCTGGTGTGGCCTGGCGTGGTTGTAGTATTCCCCATACTCCCTAAGAACGCGGTGAAGGTGGTTTTCATTCAACACCAGGATATGGTCGAGACACTCTTCACGAACCGATCGTACCCACCATTCAGCAAATGCATTTGCTCTGGGAGCTCAGTACGGAGTGTTAAGGATTTCAATCCCTTCTGAAGAAAACACATTATCGTAAGAGGATGCGAATTTCGTGTCATTGTCGTGGATGAGAAAGATCATATCCCGTGAATCATCATTGAGATTCCAGACTAATCAGCGCGCCTGTTGCGTAACCCAG
>JBGPBQ010000122.1:0-11487 GCA_041481345.1 Anaerolineae bacterium | reverse complement strand
TGCATTTACGATTTCTGCGCTAATGGCAACCCTCTTCCTCGGTGGCTGGCGTGGGCCATTCGCTGAACAAGTGCCCATTCTTGGGGTCGTCTGGTTCCTGGTCAAAGCATTTATTGTCTATTTTTTTGTCGCGCTGATAAGGATATCCATGCCTCGTTTAAGGATCGACCAGATGTTAAATTTCAACTGGAAGTTTCTAACTCCCCTGGCATTAGTCCTGCTCATTGCCACCGCAGTTGTGGACAAGGTCTTCTATATGGTGGTTCCTGGATTTAATCTATCAGCCAGCTTATTCCCTTGGGTCAGGGCAGGGGTCCATCTGGGCGTAAACCTGATCATCCTGTTGATCACGATACAGATATTAAGAACCCATCCGATTAAATCGGTGAAGATTGTGGGACAGCCACGCCCTGTGGCGGTAGCTCCGGAACCTCCGGCTTCGGTGATATCGTAAAACGGAGTTTATGCTTATGACAGCTGAGCAAATCATTTTCATCGTTGTAGCGGCAGTTACCCTTGGGGCAGGCATCTCGGTGGTGACCAGCCGAAACCTGATCCACTCAGCATTATGGCTGATCCTCACCTTATTCGGTGTCGCCATATTTTATGTGCTACTAGACGCTGGATTTTTCGCTGTGATCCAGGTGATTATTTATATCGGCGCTATCGCTATTCTGTTTATATTTGCTGCCATGCTAACCAGGCGGGTCATGCAGGATACGGGTCCTCAATCAAATTCCAACTGGTGGCTTGGGGCATTGATCGCGGTGTTATTGTTCGCTGGCATAGCCCTGATATTTGTAAATTGGCAAGGTTTCACGACCACCCCATCAGACCTGGCCAATCCGGGTGGGAGGATTGTCCAGCTTGGTCTGGCGTTAGTCAGCCCTGATCAGTATCTATTACCATTTGAGCTAGCCTCAATATTATTAGTTGCAGCGATGATCGGAGCGATATTCGTGGCCGGAGAAAAGAAGCAATGATCCCTCTGTCATGGTACCTGATATTTGCGGCTATCCTTTTCTGCGTTGGGTTGTACGGTGTTTTGGTCCGTAAAAATGCTATCGCCATACTGATGGGGATCGAATTAATGCTTAATTCGATCAACATCAACCTGATCGCCTTTTGGCGCTATCGCTCACCGGATGGTATCGCCGGTCAGGCATTCGCCATCATTGTTTTCGCAGTGGCGGCCGCAGAAGTGGCGGTCGGTTTGGCTTTGATCATCTCGATTTATCGTCGCCGGAGCTCGGTTGTGGCTGAAGATATGAACATGTTGAAGTGGTAAGCTGAAAGGATTGCTATGTCGACGGAATCAATCACCTGGCTTCTTCCCCTACCACCTCTACTGGCATTCTTTCTAATCGTTTTGTTTACCAACCGCAGTAAAGCTCTGAGCCATAGTCTGGCGGTGGGGGCAGCTCTACTCTCCTGGCTTGGAAGCATGATTGTCTTTATCCGAGCCATCAGTACGGAACATCTTGGTCTCAACCCATTCGAATCGGTCATTAACTGGCTACCTACTGGGAACACATGGCTTCAAATCGGTGTACGCGTGGACCCACTCACCGCGGCGACACTTTTCTTCGTCGCCTGGACCGTCTTGATGATCTTTATCTACAGCATCGGCTACCACAACTATGGCCAACCCAAAGGAGAGCATGATAAAGCCGGCCTGCAGCCTCATGGGGCGACCATCGAAGATGAACACGGGCATAAGCATGTCGTCCCATCCATCGAGCCGATGTATTCACGCTTTTTTGCGTTTATCGGCTTGTTTGCGTTTGGGATGTACACCCTGGTGGTTTCTAACAACCTGCTGACCCTGTTCGTCGGTTGGGAGATCATGGGCTTATGTTCCTATCTGCTGATCGGTTTTTGGTACCAGAAACCGACCGCCAGAGCAGCGATGATCAAGGCTTTCCTGACCACACGCGTGGGTGATGTTTTCATGCTGCTCGGGATTGCATATCTCTATACATCCGTGGGCTCCTTAAGCTACACCGATATTTTCAAACCTGAGACATTGCAAAAACTCGGCTCAACCCCAGCGGTGGGAGGATTTCTAGGCCTGTCAGCCGCGGCGTTGATAGGCATCTTGCTCTTTATCGGGACGGTCGGCAAATCAGCGCAATGGCCTCTGCATGTGTGGCTACCGGATGCCATGGAAGGCCCGACCCCCGTCTCAGCCATGATCCATGCCGCCACCATGGTCTCCGCAGGTGTGTATATGGTCATCCGCATGTACCCGCTGCTCAAGGTGGGAAGCGAGGCTGGGCACTTATCCCTTGTCATGAGCGTTATGGCTGTCATTGGGACGTTTACCGCCATATTTGCTGCGACCATTGCGGTGGCACAGAATGATATTAAGCGGGTACTGGCGTATTCGACGATTTCACAGCTTGGATACATGATCGCTGCGCTCGGAATTGGTGCATATGTTGCCGTAGTATTTCACCTAATCACCCATGCATTCTTTAAAGCCCTGTTATTCCTCGGATCAGGCTCGGTCATCCATGGTGTGGAACATGGTGCACTGCATACCGGGGAGAAAGTCGATCCACAAAATATGTTTAACATGGGTGGATTGCGTAAGAAAATGCCGATTACATTCTGGACGTTTCTGATCGGCGGGTTTGCGCTGTCGGGTTTCCCGATCATTACGGCTGGTTTTTGGTCGAAAGATGAAATCCTGGCGGAGGCGTTTGGCACCGGGCATTGGGTGGTATTCACCGTACTTTCGATTGCGGCGTTTTTGACTGCGTTCTACACGATGCGGCAAATTACCCTGACTTTCCTCGGGAAACCTCGCACCGAATCAGCCCAACATGCTCAGGAAACCCACTGGACCATGACCCTGCCATTGGTGATCCTGGCGGTATTTGCGGTTACGATCGGCTGGGCGGGGATATCCAAATCATTCCCCGTTATTGGCGGAATACTCCCCAACTTCGTGCATGATTTTATTGGCAGCACACTGCTTGAGGCACCAGAAATTTTAACGTTCAATATCTGGCCTCTGGTCGCGTCTCTCGTGGCTGCGTTAGGAGGACTATCTTTGGGATGGTTGGTGTATCGCAATCAAAAAGAAGGTGCCGAGGATCCATTAAAGCTCACCCTCGGACCAATATACACCGTCTTGAAGAACAAGTATTACTTTGATGAGCTGTACAACACAGTTTTTGTGCGTCCGGCTTATTGGGTCGCGGATACTTTTACGAATCAGATCCTGGACCGGGGCATCATAGACGGCATCCTGCATTTCATTGCCCGAATTGCCTCCAATGTGGGTCACGTCTTCCGCAATTACTTCGACAAGCCCGTGGTGAATGGCTTTGGTGATTTCGTTGGGGAAGGGATCAAAAAAATTGGTCGGAGTATCAAAGTAATTCAAACAGGTAAGGTTCAGCAGTACCTGCTCATGGCATTGATTCTAGCGTTTGGCGCAATGTTCTATTTCATTTTTACGTTTATTCAACATTAGAAACCTTACTCTGCAGATCACATTGCAGGGACCAGGAGTGAATGATGGGTTTCGTCACGAATAACATACTGGCATTGATCTTATTTACACCGATATTGGTGGCTTGGATATTATTGTTCCTTCCCAAGGAGCAGATAAAGCTATTACGGTGGGTCACCTTGATCGGCAGCCTGGTCCCATTTCTACTTTCGCTGTATGTATGGCTATCGTTCAATTCTGGTACTCCTGGATTCCAGTTTGAAACCCAAAGGATTTGGTATGGGGTGGTTGGCTCATCCTTCCATTTAGGGGTGGATGGTCTCTCGCTGACCATGGTGTTGTTAACCACATTGCTTACCCCGATCGTGATTTTGGCTTCGTTCAATATCACCGAGCGGGTGAAACCTTACATGATCCTGTTTATGTTGCTCGAAACGGGCATGCTGGGGGTGTTCCTGTCTCTCGACCTGCTGTTATTCTTTGTTTTCTGGGAAGTCGGTCTCGTGCCGATGTACTTCCTGATCAACCAGTGGGGCAGTGAGAAAGGTGAGCGTGAGTTGTGGGGTGGGAAGAAGGTTTCAGCACGGACGTATGCATCCTTCAAATTCATGATCTATACCATGGCAGGCTCATTGGGTCTGCTGCTGGCAATTCAGATGATCGGGGTTGCGTTCCAAACTTATGATCTGACACAATTATTTACCACATTCCCGGTGGCAACGCAGTTAGCCAATATCCCCTTTAAATTACCACTTGAAACCGTCAAGGCGATTGCATTCTGGGCATTCGTGATCGCTTTTGCGATCAAAGTGCCAGTCTGGCCATTCCACACCTGGCTGCCGGATGCACATACCGAAGCCCCTACGGGTGGCTCGATGATCCTGGCAGGTGTACTGCTCAAGCTGGGTGCGTACGGGTTCCTGCGCCTGGTTTTACCGCTATACCCGCAGGAAGCCCATCGTTATGCAGGCGCGCTGGCATTCCTGGCAGTCATGGGGATCATCTTTGGTGCCCTGGCAGCCTATGGGCAGGATGACTTCAAGCGGCTGGTGGCTTATTCGTCGGTCAACCATATGGGATTTGTGGTATTGGGTATCGCAGCCGCGGCGTATGCAGCAGGGACGGATAATGCGATCCTGGCGCTCAACGGGGCGGTGCTGCAAATGTTCAACCATGGCTTGTCAGCAGCTGGAATGTTCTTCCTGGTGGGGGTAATTTACGAGCGCGCCCACACGCGCAACCTGAATGATTTTGGTGGACTCTTCCCGTTGATCCCAGTGTATGGAGGAATCTTGATTTTCACCTCGATGGCCTCCCTGGGTTTACCGGGCTTAAATGGTTTCGTGTCCGAATTCCTGGTGGTGCGAGGATCCTGGCCTGTCTTTACCCTGTTTACGGCTCTGTCGATGATTGGTCTGTTCTTTACTGGTGCGTACATCCTTAAAGGGATCAAGAAAGTGCTGCATGGCCCTACCAACGAACATTGGGTGGGGCATATCACGGAAATCAATGTTCGCGAAATTGTGGTTATCACTCCTTTAATAGTCTTAATGTTAGTGATCGGGATTTGGCCTGCCTGGATACTGGGTGTAATTAACTCTGCCATGCAGCTGTTATTCAAAGGCTAGAATCATGATCAGGTTTAGGATGCCTGGCTTGAATTACAGCAACCTGCTTTTGAGGTGAAGTATGCATTTTCCAATTCTTAGCGTCATCGTTCTCACGCCGATTATCGCAGGAATGATCATCTTGCTGGTGCCTAAGGACCGCAAGAATGCAGTGCGTTATATCGCCTTATCTGCAGCGAGCTTAGATCTACTGCTTTCAACCGTGGTTTATTTTAGTTACCACATTTCAATCGGCGGCTATCAGTTCTTAGAAAAATATGATTGGCTGCCTCAGCTGGGAATTTCTTATTACGTCGGCGTGGATGGGATGAACGCCCCCCTGGTATTACTGACAGGAATAGTCATGTTTACCGGTGTGCTGATCTCCTGGGGTGTAGATGACCGGCCGCGAGAGTTTTTCGCATTCCTGTTCATTCTAGCGAGCGGTGTTTTCGGCGTCTTTGTCGCACAAGACTTGTTCATGTTATTTTTCTTTTATGAAATTGCAGTTTTCCCGATGTACTTGTTGATCTCCATTTGGGGATGGATCAAAACCCGGGAATATGCAGCGATGAAGCTGACGCTGTACCTGTTCATTGGATCGGTGATCTCACTGGTCGGTGGATTGGCGCTGTATTTTGGCTCCGGCTTGAATACCTTCGACATGATCCAGCTGGCTCAAGCTAACTTTTCCAAGGATTTCCAAATATTCTGGTTTCCATTCGTATTCTTTGGCTTTGCAGTGCTAGGAGGTATATTCCCGTTCCACAACTGGAGCCCGGATGGTCACGTGGCAGCACCGACCGCCGTCTCGATGTTCCACGCTGGTGTCTTGATGAAGCTGGGTGCATTCGCGGCCTTACGGGTGGGCATCATGCTGCTACCCGAAGGAGCGCAATATTGGCGCTGGCTGATCCTGATATTGGCGCTGGTCAATGTGGTGTATGGCGCCTTTATCGCCATGGTCCAGACTGACTTCAAATACGTCATCGGTTTCTCTTCTGTTTCGCACATGGGACTGGTCATGCTAGGTTTTGCCACCTTGAATAAACAGGGTCTGACCGGCTCAGGCATCCAGATGTTCTCCCATGGGGTGATGACGGCTCTCTTCTTTGCTGTTGTCGGGATGGTCTACGACCGGGCTCATACCCGTGAGATCGGCGAGCTTGGAGGCTTATCGAAGAAAATGCCCTGGGTGGCGGTTGCTTTTATCATCGGTGGTATGGTCTCGATGGGCATGCCTGGGTTTTCGGGTTTCATCGCTGAGTTTCCCATCTTCATGGGCGTTTGGCAGGTGCAACCGATCATCGCAATCATCGCTTCGATATCCATTGTCATCACCGCATCCTATATCATTCGCATCATCGGGCGCGTCTTCTTCGGCCCCATGTCGGCGGAGTTCGACCATCACATCGGTGATGTGACGGTCAAGGATAAGCTGGCTCTTACCCTACTGTGTATCATTATGATCACGATTGGAGTTTTTCCATCCATTATGAGCGGTCTGGTCTCCTCAGGCGTCAACCATATCCTGAGTCTGTTCGGAGGTGCCTAAATGGTCATCGAGAGCTTCGAACCGACGATGGTATTAGCAGTCCTGCCGGAAATTATGCTGGTTGTTTTGGCTGGCATTATCCTGGTATTGGACGCCAGCTGGAAGCCGGAGAATAAACGCAACCTGGGATGGCTGACCGCCGGTGGTTTATTGGTGGCGATGATCGTGAGTTTCGTGGTGTCAGCTCCGCAGGGAGAGGGGCGGTTGATTTTCGGCGGCATGCTCCGTCAAGACTGGTTGGGATTCGCTTTCATCATCGTTTTCATGTTCGCGGCTGCAATTACCGCATTATTCGCGATGGATATGACGGCCGTTGGGCTAAAGGGTGAATTTTATGTGCTCATGCTGATCTCAACCCTGGGGATGTGCTTGATGGCTTCTTCCGCAGACATCATCATGCTTTACCTGGCGATTGAAACCACCTCCATACCGTTGTACATTTTGGCTGGTTTCCTCATATGGGATGATAAATCCACAGAATCAGGTTTCAAATACCTGCTTTTCGGTGCAGCAGCTTCAACGATCATGTTATATGGTTTCAGCTTGCTGTACGGCTTTACTGGGCAAACGAATTTATATCAAATTGCCCTGAGTTTTTCTGACCTTCAGCTTCCAAAGATTGCCATCATGGGTAGTTTGCTGCTCATATTGGTTGGTTTTAGTTTTAAAATATCAGCCTTCCCATTCCATTTTTGGGCACCAGATGTATATGAAGGTGCACCCACCCCCATCGCCGGGTTCCTCTCGACTGCTTCGAAAGCTGCCGGTTTCGTGGTTGTGATCAGGGTTTTATCAGCAGTATATAGTCCATATGCTACTCCCGACTGGACCAACATGCTGGCGATCATTTCGGTGCTCACCATGACCATTGGGAATGTCCTGGCGTTGGCACAGAAAAACATCAAACGCATGCTGGCTTATTCCTCCATCGCTCATGCCGGATACATCCTCATTGGAGTGGTCGCGTATTCACAGCTGGGTATGACCAGTGTCGTGTTCTATTTGATCGCTTACCTGATCACCAATCTGGCAGCTTTCGGGGTGGTGATGACCTACTCGCAGGTGGTTGGTTCGGACGAAATTTCCGCCTATTCAGGCCTCAGCAGACGAAAACCGTGGCTGGCGTTGGCCATGATGGTGGCTTTCCTATCCTTGGCAGGGATGCCTCCCCTGGCGGGATTTATCGCAAAAGTCTTCGTTTTTGCTGCCGCAGTTAAATCTGACTTCATCTGGTTGGCTTTTGTAGGTGTGCTTAATTCCATCATAGGTCTATACTACTACCTGACGGTATTGAAGTATGTTTATCTTTTCCGGTCAGACGATGAGGACAAACCATTACCAATCTCACGACCCTATACGATAGCACTATCGATCTTGATTTTTGGGATTATCGTGGTTGGGACGTTATTTGGTCCGTGGTTCAACTTATCGAGCCAGATTGCCGCGTCGCTTTTCTAGAAGATGATCGAATAATGGCAGATTTGATCTCGAATACTTGTATAATGTTGACGTTCGTTATAGCAATATGATAAAATCTGCCCGCTATGAGCCAAAGCAATCCACCTTCTGAGGCGCCTAAAGGGAAACCAATCGTAAATAACGCTGCCGTATTTTCGGTTGGCGCTGAGGTGGGATGTGCAACATTGATCATTGTTTTTGCATCACTGTTCGTTGGAATTGGATTAGATAAGTTATTAGGAACAAAACCAGTTTTTATCATTTTATTTACCTTGGGCTCTGCGCCGCTTTCGATTTTCATTACCTATAAATTGGCCATGCGGGCAGTGAAAAGTGCAACTCCCCAGGTGCTGAATGGTAAACAGATCAAACCGGCGGAGGAGGAAGAGAAAAGTGAGTGAGGTAAAACCCAAAAGGCGATTTGGTGTAAAACGCTGGCTCATCCTAGCTCTGGTAGGACTAGGGATCTACTGTGCCTTCATCGGACCCTCGATATTAAAACCAATCACTCCACAGGTCTCATTAGCTGCTGAAAACACCGGCTTACACATTGGCAGTTTTCCGATCACGAATACAATGTTGGCGACTTTACTGGCCGATGTGATCTTGATTCTGATGGCGCTGGGAGTTTATCGGTTTATTAGAAGCGGCAAGCTGGTGCCCAGCGGTTTTTATAATGCGTTTGAAGCCATCTTCGAGTTTATGTGGAATAGTGTTGAAGGCAGTGCTGGGAAGTGGGCCAAGCGCATCTTCCCGATACCCGCAACGATATTTCTGCTCATTTTTGTAGCCAATATGGTCAAGCTGGTTCCCGGCTTTGAGACCATCGGTCGTTTGGAGGAGACTGTAACAGCCAAAGGCTATGCTCCGGTTAAGCTCTTCCAGGTGGGAAGCCTTGAAGTGTACACGATCGATAAGGGTCAACCAGTTAACCCAACTTCGAGCTCAAGCGAGGGATCGACGGCGTCAAGTGAAGCGATATGCACATCTTGTGATGTGGTGGGTTTTTTGCGCGGTTCTGCTACCGATTTAAATTTCACATTTGCGCTTGCCATCACTACCGTGGTTTTGACCCAGGTGTATGGATCCTGGGCTTTGGGACCAGGCTATTTCTCCAAGTACTTGCCGATCAAGAAGCTTATCTCCGGGGGCGTCTTTGGGTTGATCGACTTCGTGGTGGGCATCCTAGAAATCGTGCTTGAGTTCGCCAAAATCCTCTCGTTTGGCTTCCGTCTATTTGGAAATGTTTTTGCTGGAGCCTTACTGCTTTCAATCATTGGTATATTGGTAGCTGTGATAGTGCCAGCTGGTTTGTACCTGTTTGAGTTATTTTTTGGTGTGATCCAGGCGTATGTGTTTTTCCTGTTGGCCACAGTATTTATCAGCGGTGCCACTGCTGGACATCATGGTGAAGAACAACACTAATCGAGATTTATTAAATCAGGAGAAGGAGATTTACTAATGAATGATCCCGTTGCTTTTGTCCACGCTATGAAATTATTGGGTGCAGGCCTCGCTATGCTGGGCGCCATCGGTGCTGGGGTGGGTGTGGGGCTGTCTGCCTCCGGTGGTGTGCAAGCCATGGGTCGCAACCCGGATGCAGCCGGTATCATCCAGACGAACATGATCCTGGGTATGGCTTTCGCCGAGGCAGTCGCGATTTACGCCCTGGCTGTCGCCCTGATCATCATATTCGTCGGATAGACTTATCTGGAGAAGATCCAAAATGGAAAAACTTGGTATTAGTTTAGGCACTTTAATATTCCAGATATTAAACTTCACCATTGTGTGCATATTGTTGTATGCCTGGGCGTATAAACCTATCTTGAAAATGATGGATAACCGTAAGCAGAAAATTGCCCAGGGATTGGAAGATGCGCGGGTTGCCAGTGAAGCCCGGGCGAATGCAGAGCAGGAAGCGGCGCGGATCCTTGCCGAAGCTCAGAATAAAGCCAACCAGGTCGTACGTGAGTCTAGCGACCGTGCCGAGGCTGCTGCTATTGAAATCCGTGCAGCGGCTGAGGCTGAGGCCACCAAAGAGCGCGAAGCTTCCCTGGCTGAGGTGGAAGCTGAACGAGACCGAATGCTGGGTGACCTGCGCAGCCAAATTGCGGCCCTGGCAATCGCTGCCGCCCAAAAGTTGGTGGGTGAATCACTGGATGAACAACGCCAGCATGCCCTGATCAATGAATTCTTCTCAGGGGTCCGAGCGGGTAAGGTGGAAGTTTTGGAAGGAACCACGATCAGCGGTACCTCGGCTGAAGTCACGAGTGCACTGCCGCTTTCGTCAGATGAGATGAATGCTGTTAAAAGTGACATCCTGTCAAAGGTCGGCAGCCAGGCGACTGTTTCCTTCCGTGTCGATCCGAACATCCTGGGTGGGCTGGTCATCCGTGTGGGAGGTAAAGTATTAGATGCTTCTGTGGCAGGTCAGCTGGAGTCACTGCGCCAAACCATCTCCTGAGCAGCAGTTATTCGTTGAAGGAGACAGGTTGACCGACGAAGCAACCTTGATCGTAATTGATTCTGCATCGAACTATGTCTTGGAGACGCCCTGGGTAATTTCCCTGGGGCGTTTTGATTCCTATGAAGCTATCTGAGCTGTTGCGCGAATTCCCATATCCGTACACCTTGGTGAATGGCGAGGCTGAAATCCAAGGTATCGTCTCCGATTCCAGGTCTGTCCACTCTGGCGACCTATTTGTTGCCCTGGAAGGTGGCGCGGTGGATGGTCACAGGTTTATCCCGGCTGCCCTGGAGGCGGGTGCTGTGGCGATTGTGGGCACAAAGTCGCTGCAGGGCAATCTGGTGCCGTACCTGCAGGTAATCGACAGCCGAATGGCGCTCCCACATCTCGCGGCTGCATTGTATGGGTTTCCGGCACGGAAGCTTACCATGATCGGGGTGACCGGGACGGATGGTAAAACCACGACCACAAACATGATCTACCAGATCCTGCTGGCTGCCGGGATAAGGTCGGGGATGATTTCCACGATCAATGCCGTGATTGGCGATAAGGTGTTGGATACCGGATTTCATGTAACCACTCCGGATGCGCCTGATGTGCAACGCTACCTGGCGCAGATGGCTGATGGTGGGTTGACGCATGTGGTTCTGGAAGTCACCTCGCATGGACTGGCTCAATACCGAGTGGACGCATGCGAGTTTGATATAGCGGTAGTCACGAATATCACCCACGAGCACTTGGACTACCATGGCTCATATGAGGCGTATCGTTCTGCGAAGGCTCGCCTTTTTATTGGCTTGGATGCCACCCTTCCAAAGTCGCAGGGAAACCTGAGAGCTGCAGTGTTGAACCGGGATGATAGCTCATTTGATTATCTATCCCAGGTATCGACCGGTGCCTCGATCAGCTATGGATTCCATCCACAGGCAGATATACG
>JBGPBQ010000121.1:0-11538 GCA_041481345.1 Anaerolineae bacterium | reverse complement strand
TTCTGATCCATTAAGTTGCAAGAACTTCGCCAGATAATAGCCTCCAAAGCCGAAATGCTCACTACCGGCAGTAATCAGTTATACAAAACGAATATTTTGTTTTTTCAAGACTTATCGATGATACGCCGTCGGCAGTATAAATAACCGCCCAGTATCGTAGTTGTATACCCAGACGGCTCGATTGTTCGAATAACGACGCACCTCCTGACAAAAAGCCAATTCTGGGAGTTAAAGGTGCAAGGTAAGAGGAAGATTACCCAGCTTCATATTTGCCATATACCACCTATCGCCTCATAATCGAGTTATGCTCATCCTTACTTCTCCCCATATATGGTTCCATCGGCGAAGCTCTGTAAAAGTGGTAGGTGGCAAGTTGACTCCAATTCTGCTTGAGTTGGCAGATAATTTCTCCAAGTGAGTAGATTGAAGTACACAACCAATGCTTTGCCCGCAGTAACATCTCTGCATATGATCTCAACCTCATTGTTATACTGAGGGTTTACCTGCTTTGTTCCTGGAAATATTTTACTAGGTATAGGAAGGGATTGCTTGCCGGTCAAAAAATATATTACCTCTGATCAATTAGAGTATAATTTCGCACCTTCCGTAAACATCTTGACAAACGCGATTAACTCTGAATCTTGCCATTGTCTGGATGTATAGCCCAAGCCATTCTTTTGAATATCAACTGCAGTCCGAATGGCATCAGGTGTTTTAAGCGCAATAGATAAGACAATAAAGACGAGGAAAGCCAACCAGATAATCTGTTTTTTCAACGTTTGTGAAATAAGCCAAATTGCCGGAAATAATCCTATAATCAAGATTGTTAAAATTGGTGACAATAGACGTGTGTCTACTGGTGTCGAGGCATCCACGAAAGAGATTGAAAATATCAAAAACAGCAAGTAGGATAAAGAAAACAAAAGACTGCAAACTGTGATTACAAAACTGAAAGAACGCCAATGAAAGTCTTTCAGGTACCTCTTGAAAAGAATAACTAACAGAACAAGGAGAGTAATTGCAAGAACCCCATAAATAGCCGGCTTTACCCCACGAGGAAGCGAGATCGGAACAAAAAAATTAAACAATATGCCAATAATAACCTTGACATAGGAGCTCACAGAGATTGGGTGAAATGCAAAGCTACGACTCGCAGCAGTCCCAGACATCATAATATTTCTAACAGACAAGATCACAAGTGGTGCGCAAGCTAGGACGAGCCAGATAAAGGTATCACGCAATCTTCGGCCAAGTTTCTGGCTACCTCCTCCAATAAAAACAATGACTAAGGCTGCAGGAAGGAAAGCACTACCGATATATCGTGTTAGTAGCGCAAAGCCCATGAAAAGGGAGGACGCTATGAACAGGGATAAGGTTGGTCTTATAACATACAGGGTTAGAAGGATGATGCAGGCGAGGGTACAAGTAAGAAAAAGTGGCTCTGACAAAGCATATGAATGCAAAGTAAGGATCGCCGCTGATGATACGTATAGTAATACGGCAAGTGTGGTTGTGAAGAAATTACGGCTCGCGGTTAAAAACACTGCTAATGCTATAAGTCCAACATTTATACCAAATAAGGAGGCATTCAGAATACGTGCTGCCTGAACCAGGTTATTATTTAAAAGTCCTATTGCTACCAAAAATATCGAGAAGAGAGGTGGATACTGGGTAATTGGGTTACCCTCAATGGAAAATCCGTTACCTGATAATATGCTTTTTGCACCAGCGATGTATGTGGTTGAGTCCGGACTGACACCTGCTCCATAAGGTGTAATCCACAATACTAATACAAAACCCAAAATCCCGATAACCCCGAGGTATAAAAGTAAAAGATATGTGTTCCTATTCATATTCCGCCGGAAGTCAATGTTGAATCTCCCTGTTTGATACGAGCCTCTCTAAGCTAAATATTTTAATCCATCATGCCACCTTTATGGACATACATGCTGCTCTGATCCTGGCTTAAGATGTTTGCAGGTAAAACGAGATGCTCCATCTCAAACAAGTTCCTATGTGTACTTATTCTTTAGTTTCATGGACTGTCATTTGGCGAGGTTCATTTTATTTTACGAGATTATGCCCATATTTACATCATGCTTATGAGTGAGAATTCATATTCCAAAATCGTCTGTTATGAACTCAGTCCGTAGCTTCATACTGCGGTGCAGATTCGGTGAAGCTGACCTAAATTGTAAATTATATTGATAATTAATGTGCAGAGGATTATTGAAAGATAACCTTAGCAAATTAATAGAACCACTAGCTAAACGATTATGAGCCTATCCAATTTTGATGGTAGCTCAGCTGGATGAATAGGGGACTCATGTGCACTTGGATGTGGGTTCAAATCCCACTCACGCCATTGGTTTACCAGGTAATATATAAAAAAGCTGACCATGGAATATCGGGTCAGCTGTTTTTTTAACAGAAGATGCAAAATTTGAAGTTTAGAAGAATCCCCACTCCATACGGGCATTTTCGTCCATCATGGAGGGATCCCAGGGTTCATAACTGAGATCAACTGAAGTAGGCAGCTTGAGACCGAGCTCGGCTTGCTGGCGAGTGGTTTCCAGCAGAGCTGGTCCATAGGGGCAAAATGGCGTAGTCATGATCATCATCATTTTGGCTTCACCATTAATGATAGCGACATTACGGATCAAGCCCAATTCGAGGATGTTTAATCCAATTTCAGGATCCATCACCTTTTTAAGTTCTTCGGTGAGCGACTCCACAAGGTCAGGATTTGTGCTTTCGATATCCCAGACAGGTTTATTCTGAATTTCTTCTGCCATATTTACACCATTAAGGCTCAACTGCATTAGAGACTACGTAAGTGCAGTTGCTATCTCCATTCAAGATGCATTTTACTTTCTCAGTCGGCATCGAGAGGACTCTTGAGATCAAGATCTGGTCGACTGCGCACACTTCGGGATGGTTTTGACCAACATAATAATAAGGACAGCTGGCTTCATGGATCTCATATCCGCCTTCCAACTGCTCCCATTCAATGTTGAAACCTTCACGCTTGAGAAGATCTTTGACCAGATTCAGGCGTTCTTTCATAGAAAGGTTTTTCATCTCAGTACCGTCTGAGAGGTCGCGCGCCAGGTCTTCAGCCATTTGTGAGA
Source organism: Anaerolineae bacterium (assembly GCA_041481345.1). Lineage (GTDB taxonomy): Bacteria > Chloroflexota > Anaerolineae > Anaerolineales > UBA4823 > FEB-25. The sequence continues at coordinate 8,407 of JBGPBQ010000121.1, read as the reverse complement.
ATAATTTACTGATCATCGCCTCAGGCATGGTCTCCTTGAGATGCTGAAGCAAACGCACAGTTAGCCGGACGTAGCGGGTGGGGAATTGCTCAATACCAATATCCGTCAGAAAGAATACCTGGCGAGGTCTCCCCACACCATGGCGCTCATCTTCACTGCTAATTAAACCTTCCGCTTCGAGGTTGGCAATGTGGTGGCGGACTGAAATTGGACTGATACCAACCTTATCAGCCAGGTCAATTATCGTGCTCCTGGGTTGGGTCAATAGTGTTCGAAGGACTAAATCTCTTGTACCAGTCATAATAATGATTTAATTAGTATACCAATGTTCCTGTTTTATGTCAATATTTATTATAATTATCATAAATATTGACATTAACCCGTCACCATGCTATAATGTTGCCATCGAGAAAGAATCCTTGATCGAACACTCATCAAGGATTGTTCGTTTATACCACTCCCAAGGAGTAATTCATGTCAGAAATTATCATTCGGGACTTGCACGTCAATATTGCTGAGCGTGAGATCTTAAAAGGGGTCGATCTTATCGTCAGGCAAGGTGAAGTACATGCGTTGATGGGTCCCAATGGAACCGGAAAATCGACTTTAGCGTATACCTTGATGGGGCACCCCGGATACCAGGTTACAAAAGGTGAGGTATTTTTTAAGGGCAAGAATGTGCTTGAGTTGAAGCCAGACGCACGCGCCAGGCTGGGTATCTTCCTGGCATTTCAATATCCAGTATCGATCGCTGGTGTCTCGGTGGCTAATTTCCTGAGAACAGCGATCAATTCACGCAGGAAGGCGGAAGATCCAAGCGACAAGGGCATCTCGGTACCAGAGTTCCGCAAGATGCTCAAAGAGCGGATGGATTTGCTAAAGATGGATTATGCGTTCGCCAGCCGATATTTGAACGATGGATTTTCCGGCGGCGAGAAAAAAAGAGCTGAGATACTACAAATGGCGGTCTTAAAACCTGAGATTGCCATCCTTGATGAAACCGATTCTGGTTTAGATATCGATGCACTGCGGATCGTATCCGAAGGGGTAAATACCCTACGAGGACCGGAGATGGGCGTATTGCTGATCACCCATTACCAGCGAATTCTTAATTATATAAAACCTGAATTCGTGCACATTATGCTCGATGGTCGAATCGTCGAATCGGGGAGCGCAGACCTGGCCTTGAACCTAGAAGAACACGGGTATGAATGGGTACGTGAGAAGTATGAGACAATACCGGCTTAATCTATATAATTTTAGAGGTTGATATGAACTCAAATTCGAATAATTTAGATAATATCGGTGATTACAAATTCGGCTTTAGAGACCCCGAGACTTACGTATTTAAATCCAGCAGGGGTTTATCGAAGGAAATAGTGGAAAAGATCTCCGACATGAAAGGTGAACCTCAATGGATGTTGGATTTTCGACTGAAAGCGTTGGATCATTTCCAGAAACGACCCATCCCAACCTGGGGTGGCGACCTTTCGGGGCTCGACCTGGACAATATCTTTTATTACGTAAAGCCAGCCCAACAGGAGAGTAAAAACTGGGATGAGGTGCCAGGGACGATTAAGGACACCTTCACCCGACTGGGCATCCCGGAAGCAGAGCAAAAATTCCTGGCAGGCGTAGGCGCGCAATACGAAAGCGAGATGGTGTACCACAACATCCAGGAGCATCTTGCAAAAGAAGGTGTCATATTTTTGAGCATCGAGGAAGGCTTGCGTCAACACCCGGACCTGTTCAAGCAATATTTTGGGAAGGTCATCCCGATTGAAGATAACAAATTTGCAGCATTGAACAGCGCAGTCTGGTCGGGCGGATCGTTCGTCTACGTGCCCAAAGGCGTGAAGGTCGATCTGCCGTTGCAAGCATACTTCCGTCTAAATGTTGCCAATATCGGGCAGTTCGAACGCTCGCTGATCATTGCCGATGAGGGGGCGCAGGTGCATTACGTGGAAGGCTGCACCGCACCGACTTATACCACCGATTCGCTGCACAGCGGGGTGATCGAGATCATCGTTAATAAAGGCGCCAGGGTGAGATATACGACGATCCAAAACTGGTCGACCAACGTCTATAACCTGGTGACGCAACGGGCGCTGGTGCACGAAGCTGGAACGATGGAGTGGGTTGATTCCAACCTGGGCTCGAAACTGACGATGAAATATCCATCTTGCTACCTGCTCGAGCCAGGAGCGCATGGGGAAATCCTGTCAATGGCGTTCGCCGGACCGGGGCAAACACAGGATGCAGGCGGAAAAGTAATCCATTTTGCGCCGCATACCTCGAGCAAGATCACCTCGAAATCGATAAGCAAGGGGGGAGGCAGGACTTCTTTCCGAGGCTTACTGAAGGTGTACAAGGGAGCATTTGACAGCAAGTCGAACACGGTGTGTGACGCACTGCTGCTCGACCCGCTGTCACGATCGGATACGTATCCTTCGATTGAAATCGATGAGCAGGATGTGACCATTGGTCACGAAGCCACGGTCTCGAAGGTAGGTGAGGAACAGCTGTTTTATTTGATGAGCAGAGGACTATCCGAAGAAGAATCAACCACGATGGTGGTTTCAGGGTTTATCGAGCCCCTGGTAAAGGAACTGCCGATGGAATATGCCATCGAAATGAACCGATTGATCCAGCTGCAGATGGCGGGCTCGGTAGGATGACGATGAGCACACACCGGATAATTACACGAACGAAGCCGGGTATCACGGCAGCGCCTGGAGATTTCAGATTTACTCCAGATATGATCCCGGCGTTATCGAAGAATTGGGCCGGTCCAGCATTTTTACGAGAGTACAGGGATCGAGCCTGGTCGACATATGAAAAGTTACCCATGCCGACAATCAAGGATGAGGCGTGGCGAAGGACTGACATCCATGGGCTGGAATGTTCCAAGTTCTCATTGCCAGATGGAGATGCTCTGAAGAAGCTGCCATCAGCCCCCAAATGGTTGATCAGACCCATGGTGACCAAAATGCACGGGGGACAGGTCATCCTGGGACCAGACCATACACAAATATCACTGGACGAAAATTTGAGGCGGCAGGGAGTGATATTTACCGACCTACAGACAGCGGAGAGGGAGCACCCAAATCTACTGGCTAATATTATCGGGCAAATTGTCAAGCCTGACGAAGGCCGATTTGCTGCCCTGACTGCGGCAATGGAAAAGTATGGCGTATTTGCATATATACCAAGCGGTGTGCAGGTGGAGACCCCATTGCATTCTGTGATCTGGGGACCTGGTGCTGGACTGGCGTATTTCTCGCACATCATGGTATGGCTGGAACCAGGGTCATCGCTGACTTATGTGCATGAAGCAGCATCACCAGATGGTGAGACTGAACAAAGTTTACATTCGGGATTGGTGGAAATCCACATCAGCGATAATGCCAGGTTGCAGTTCGTTGAGCTGCAATCATGGGGGGATAATGTGTGGAATTTCAGCCATGAACGGGCGCAAGTCGGGCGGGAGGCTAACCTCGAATGGATTTTTGGGGCATTAGGCAGCAATTTAACCAAGAATTTTTCGGAGATCGATCTCATCGGCGAAGGCGCAACGGGTAAAATGTCCGGTTTTTACTTTACAGACGGCAAGCAGCATCTGGACCACGACACGCAGCAAAACCACCTTGCCCCGCATACTACCAGCGACCTGCTATTCAAGGGCGCGCTGAAAGACAGCAGCCGGTCAGTCTGGCAGGGCATGATCTACGTAGCACCGGGGGCGCAGAAAACCGACGGCTACCAGGCGAACCGGAACCTGGTGTTAAGCTCGAAAGCGCGTGCTGATTCGATCCCAGGGTTGGAAATCCTGGCAGACGATGTGCGCTGTACGCACGGGGCAACCGTCGGAAAAATTGACGAAGACTCAGTCTTTTACCTGCTCAGCCGTGGAATTCCGTACGCAGAGGCTGAACATTTAATCGTGGAGGGATTCTTCGACCCAATTATGCAGCGCATTCCTTTTGACGGGGTCAGGAAGAGATTTCAACAAGCAATTATAAATAAGATGAAATGAGGAATTTCTAAGGAGGAACCTTGACAGAAATGTATTTTACTCATGCACCAAACCTTGAAGAACAATACCACGTTGGAGACAAGGTTGAAGTGTATTGCGACCACGATAAGAGCAATGAGCGGATCCGTGATTGGCTGGAGGGTGTCGTGGTACAGGTCGATCCGAAGATGATCGCGGTGCAATTCAGAGACAGCGTGTATCTGACGGACGGGTGGATGGTCCCTGACCATGTTCTGTGGTGCCCGAAAACATCATCGCAGCTGCGACCATCGCGGAGAAGGGCGCATGCACGCCAGAAAGTTAAGTAACGGAAAATGATCAATCAACCCGTAAAAATCGGACTTGATGTAGGGCAGATCAGACTGGATTTCCCGATACTCAAAAGGGAAGTACGACCGGGCGTCACGCTTGTCTACCTGGATTCCACTGCCACCACCCAGAAGCCGACCCAGGTGATCCTGGCGATGGACGATTACTACCGATCCTATAATGCCAATGTTCACCGGGGAGTGCATACCCTGGCAGAAGAAGCCACTGCAGCATATGAGGCTGCGCGCCAGCGGGCAGCGGATTTTATTCACGCACATTCCGCTAAGGAAATTATATTTACGCGCAATACCACCGAATCGATCAACCTGGTGGCTTATACCTGGGGAAGGACATTTTTACACGAGGATGACCTGGTAATCCTGACCGAGATGGAGCATCACTCCAATTTGGTCCCCTGGCAGATCCTGGCTGCTGAAAAGGGAATACGGCTCGAGTTCATCCCGATCACGCTCGACGGATTGCTTCAGCTGGAGAAATACCAGAAATTGCTGGAGCAAAAGCCCAGGCTGGTTGCGTTCACCCACATGTCAAACGTTCTGGGAACGATAAACCCGGCGAAAGAGATCGTGCGTTTGGCTCACCAGGCAGGGGCGATTGCACTCATCGATGGCGCCCAGTCGGTGCCGCATTTTCCAGTGGATGTGCAGGATTTGGATGCAGATTTCCTGGCATTTTCAGGGCATAAAGTATGTGGACCGACCGGGATTGGAGTTCTATACGGGAAAATCGAGTTGTTAAACAAGATGCCCCCATTTATGGGGGGTGGCGAAATGATCAAGAAGGTATTATTACATTCGTTCACCCCGAATGATGTTCCGCATAAATTTGAAGCGGGGACTCCAGCGATTGCGGAAGCGGTGGGACTGCATTCGGCACTGGATTACGTTGATGGGGTGGGCAGGGACAAAATCGCAGCCCACGAGCGTGAGATCATCACTTATGCATTGGAACGCCTGGAGGAAGTCAAGGGTCTCACGGTCATCGGACCTGACGCAAGCCACAAAGGGGGTGTCGCAGCGTTCACTTTAGATGGCATCCATCCCCATGATATTGCCCAGGTACTCGACCAGGATGGAATCGCGGTCAGAGCCGGTCATCACTGCGCCATGCCCCTGCACGACAAGTTCAACATACCTGCTACAACCCGGGCCAGTTTTTACCTGTATAATACGACCGATGAAGTTGACCAATTGATAGATGGCTTATATAAAGTGAAACGGTACTTTGGATAACCATGGATGATCTCTATCGTGAGTTAATCATAGATAGATATAAAAACCCTCTTTTTCGGGGAACGTTAGACCCGCATGACATCACCTTTGAAGATGATAACCCATTATGCGGTGACCACATTCGTATTGATTTACGCGTTGATGGTGATGACCGGGTGAGCGAAGTGGCATTTGATGGTCATGGATGTGCAATATCCCAGGCGACAGCTGACCTGTTGGCGGAAAGCGTGGTTGGGAAGACGCTGGATGAGGTGAAGCAAATCTCAAAACAGGATATTCTGGATATGTTGGGAATTGAGCTGGGACCGGTGAGGTTAAAATGTGCGCTGCTGTCGTTAAAAGTGCTAAAAGCGGGTGTGTATGGGCTGGGGGAAGCGAGCGATGATCTGGTTGAAAGCTAGCTGTGTTCAACAATAAAACTCTCAACCAGGAAAAGCTAGAATATATCCAGGTCGGATCAGTGGAGGAATTGAAGCAGGGGGAGAGGATATTCATCGAAATCGATGGAAAACCCATCGTGATCATTAATCTAAATGGCGATTACTATGCAATAGGGGATGTATGTTCACATGATGATGGACCGGTGGGGGAAGGAAATTTGGAAGGTTTCGAGATCATCTGCCCACGGCATGGAGCTCATTTTGATATCCGCACGGGCAAGGTGTTGGCTCTACCCGCATTTGTGGATATCCCGGCATACCCGATACGAGTGGTAGGCGACCAGATTGAAATAGGCATCCCGGCTGAGGACTAAGTTACCCCTTTAACCATCCCAATGGCATAAAACGTGGGTACGAATAGCACCCGCTGACCCATATCGCGGGAGTCTTTATCAAGGGTTTCCAACCGATCAACCTGGCATAGGAATTCATTGTTCAGACGCAGGTCCGAACGGATCATATCCCATTCGAGCATAACGTCCCGATCATAGGATTCATCTCCCCACTGACCTCCCATAACACCAACTTCTACATTAACAAGACCGGCATGATGGAAAATTGACCTCAACTCACGGCCCATGTGGGGGTTGGCACCTTGCTGCATCAAGGCATAGGTTTGCCAGGCACCTATTTTAGAGAGTTCAGAGGGGAAGTCGATTCGCCCACCGTAGTCAGGTTCGGCCAAGGCGAGGACATATCCAGCTGACCGAGTGACTCTCACCATTTCCTGCACCACTCTGACCGCATCACTGACCCATAGAAGCAAAAAATGGCAGAAGGTAACATCAAATGAAGTGTTCCCAAATGGGAGTGATAAAGTATCGCCAAGTGTGTAGACCGATTGAGGGGCATATTGCCTGGCATAGCTCAGCGGGGCAATATCAATATCCAAGCCAAAGGTGTGAGAGGGAGAGTAGTGACCGAGCTCGTGCTCCAGGACGCCGGTACCACAACCAATATCCAAAATCCTGGCAGCTTGCTGCAGACCGGCTTTCTTATATAAATACGCGCGCAAATTTTGCGTCCAGTTGGCTTGCTGCAGGTAACGCTGGTGCCACTCTGCCGTAGTTAAGGTCATAGGTTTAAAACCCCGCGTGCCAGGATACGAACTCTTTATTATAATGATAATACAGGTTGCATATGAGAGTTTCTAAATTTGAATTCTATGAATGCGATAACCCGGCTTGCAGGCTACGCTTCCCGGGGTACGATGGCTACCCAAAAACTAAGCGCTGCCCGGTGTGCCGGTCGAGTATCCATAGCGCAGTAAGCTTGACCAACAATGCTGAAACAAGCAACACCACAATCAATATGGATGGCTGGAAAGTTGAAGCACTTCTGGATAATATTCGCAGCACATGGAATGTGGGGTCGATGTTCCGCACTTCAGATGGCACCGGAATCCAAAAAATCTATTTGTGTGGGATCACCCCGACTCCAGAAAACCCCAAAGTCGGTAAAACCGCATTGGGGGCAGAATTAAGCATCCCATGGGAAAGATTCAACAACGGGGTTCAATTGGCAAGCTCGCTGAAATCCAAAGGGTACGCGCTCTGGGCTTTGGAAGATCTCCCCGAGGCTGAGCCCATCTATAATGTGGCAGCAGACCAGTTCGATAAACCAGCTGTCCTCATTGTTGGGAATGAAGTGTGCGGTGTGGACCCGGGAATTATCGAGTTGTGCGATAAAGTCATCTCAATCCCCATGTTGGGGAAGAAGCAATCGTATAACGTGGCGGTGGCATTCGGGATGGCGACAAGCTTTCTGCTTTACCGCCACAGAGTTTCCCAGGGGTCTTTTAAGATATTGCCTAATACTTGATTGACCCCCTGTGCAGGCAGGACGTCTCCATCGGGTTCGATATACAACCAGGCATGACCCGCACCAGTTGGGAGGTCATCCAGCTGGGTCTCTAACGCCACCGGGTTGAAGACTGAATAAGGAACCGGTAAATCCCATACCAGGGTGAGCCCTAAGGATGCTGCCTGGTTGCGAAACTCAAGCAATGACCCATGCAGCGCAGGGTCGGAGGCGGTAAGCGAGACGGCTTTTACACCGAGCCTGGCGACTCGCTCCAGGATCTGTGAGGTATTCACGACGTTCTGTAAGGTAAGGGTGTGGTGCACTGCCACGAAAAGGTCTGCTGGAAATACAGCGCTCAAAGCGTTCCATGAATTTTCATCATCAGGCTTCAAAGAGAGCATCAAGTGGTCCAGACCGGTTTGGAGCAGGGTCTGTAGATAAGATGGATCGGCAAGCTTGAGACCATCGCTTAATAACCCCACTACTTGACCATTGGCTTCGGTATGGGCGATCAATTCCGGTAAATCATCGCGCAGGGTGGGTTCTCCACCGGTCAGGATGATATG
>JBGPBQ010000120.1:0-11791 GCA_041481345.1 Anaerolineae bacterium | reverse complement strand
TTGGTTGATCGTACAGATCGTCGGGATCTAAGCATATTCCAGATCGGTCTACGATTCATAGAAAGATGCGTGATCAATGCTAAACCTTTCCCAATCATGTGGTGTTCCTATCGTTGAATGAAACTGTCAGGTGGCTAGAAAAAAATCAATAGCATTCAATTCACATTTCCGAGGGATTAGACAACTGATGGTTGCCACATCTTGGATAGATAAGGGATCAGGAGGGTAATTTGGCTTAGACATACTTAGAAATAAGAAATAAACTGGTTCCTCAATATCGCTCACACAGAACGTTCACGACATAGCCTTGTTAAACATCGAAAACATAAGGACTCTGCGGGATCGCTCCTTGAAAACGAAAAGAAACGAAACCATTTTATAGTAAAGGTGCGGAAGGGGAGGCATGAAAGGGCTCATATGAAAACGGATTTATAACGGATTATCGGATGAAGTAAATGAAACACTGATGATGAGGAAATGGGGTTTAGTACCGAAGGGATTGTATCAAAAACAATACGCATTTAATTAATTTTTCGGGGGAGGAGAGGTGGTAAGGTGAAATGGAATAGAACTCATACATACATTATAGCACAAATGTTCTAACCCACAAGGGGTTTAAGCAAAAATCGCAAAATTTTAAGGTTTCCATTCAATCCGATTTTTCGTTTGAACATAAGCACAATCACCTTGAAATCGGCTCGATTTTCTGATAAAGTATAAAGAGTAAACTTAATCATCACGAACGCAGGTTGACAGGGAGGGCTATGCTGGTTGCAAAACGGGTTGCTGATCTGCTCACCTTTAGCCGAGGTCTGATGGCATTCCTCCTCGCCGGGTTGGGTTTACTCGTCGGTCCAGAAGCATTAGCACTGGTCGCTTGTGTCATTATCGCGGATTGGTGCTTCGATATGTTGGATGGACCTATCGCCCGACGCAGCCAGGTCTACTCTCATACCTGGATTGGCGACCACGACCTTCAAATCGACATGACCGTCTCTGTTGGTCTGGCTCAACAAGATCATGGGAGGATTGCCGGCAATTATCGGGGGGAACTTCAATTCCAATGAAAATTCTCCCCCAATGACCCGGGTGCGCTCTGCCTGGACGGACACATTTCGGTTAATTCATCCCGATGCGGATGGAACAACCCACGAATTATGCACTCCGCAGGGCCGGGTGATTAAGCGCTCGCGTTTAGACTACATCTTCCTGCGGTCTGGCAATGCCAAATGGAAAGTTTTGGAGACACGGCATTTGGATGGATGCAATGGCCCGCACTCAGACCATCGCGCCGTGCTCACTCGCCTGGTGTTAAGTAATTAAGCAGGAATTGGTTGGAAATCTGCGGGTTTGACATTAAAATATACCATCCAAAGGCGGAACCCCTTGTGGTGAGGAGCTAGAGCAATGGAATTCTTCGATGTGATCAAGAACCGGCATTCGATCCGCACCTTTTCCGATCAGCCGGTGGAAGATGAGAAGCTGAAGCAAATCCTGGAGACAGCCAACCTGGCTCCATCAGCCGGTAACTTACAGGCGTATGAAATCTACGTGGTGACCGATGCCAAAAAGCGGGACGGTCTATCCTGTGCTGCCCTGGCCCAGGAATACGTTGCTGTCGCGCCTGTGGCGTTGGTGTTCTGCACCCACCCCGAGCTCACAGAGGGGCGCTATACCGAGCGCGGCACGCGCCTGTACACCGTTCAGGATGCCACCATCGCCTGCTCGTTCGCCATGCTGGCAGCCACTAATCTGGGGCTGGGCAGCGTATGGGTGGGCACCTTCGATGAGAAGGTGGTTCGCCTGGTCATCGGGGCACCCGACAGCCAGGTGCCGGTGGTGATCCTCGCCATCGGATACGCGGCTGAATTTCCCGAGCAGCACCCCCGCCGCCCATTGGATCAATTGGCCCATTGGGTGAAGTAGGAGGAAAAGATTAAGAAAATCACTAGAATGAGATAAAGAAAACCACAAAGGTCTCAAAGGACACAAAGTAAATAATTTAAAGGTAACACAGTAAATAATAAATTACTCCCAAAAATATGAGGGTTGCTGTTGGGGCGCGACCCCTTCGGTCTTAGAGCGACCGGACTGGTCGCGCCCCTATAAAAAATCCGGGAGCAACGATCCCGGCTACAACTTAGGATTTGTAGCTGCCATCGATGATGGCGGCAGGCCGGGATCAACGATCCCGGCTACAAGCTTTGCCCCAACAAACAAAAAACGTCGGATTTCAAACCCGACCTACAAAACCGAGAACTAAATGATCAACACCGCAGCCCCATCCAGCTTGCCACTGCGCAGGTCATCCAATGCCTGGTTGGCCTGCTCCAGCTTGTAAGGCGTGACGGCAGTCCTCACCGGCACCTTAGGCGCCAGGGCCAAAAACTCCTCCCCGTCCTGGCGGGTGAGGTTGGCTACGCTGCGGATGGTGCGCTCCTCCCACAGCAGGTGGTATGGGAATGACGGGATATCGGTCATGTGGATGCCCCCGCTCACTACCACGCCTCCTTTAGCGACCGCTTTCAAGGCGGTCACCATCAGTGCACCCACCGGTGCCAATACAAGCGCAGCATCCAACTCATCGGGAGGCATCTCATCGGAGCCACCCGCCCAGTAGGCACCCAGCCGCCGGGCAAACTCCTGCGTGGCGGTATCGCCCGGGCGGGTAAAAGCGAACACACGCTTCCCTTCGTATGCCGCCACCTGGGCGATGATGTGCCCGGCTGACCCGAACCCGTAGATGCCCAGCCTCTCCACGTGCGCTCCCGCCAGACGGTAGGTGCGGTAGCCGATCAGCCCGGCGCACAGCAAGGGGGCGGCATCGACATCATTATACGCATCCGCTAATGGGAAGCAGTAGCGCTGGTCTGCCGCGGCATACTCGGCGTACCCGCCGTCCAGGGTGTAGCCAGTGAACTCGGGATGGTCGCATAGATTCTCCTGGCCACGCAGGCAGTAGCGGCAGGTGCCATCGGTGTAGCCCAGCCAGGGTACGCCGATGCGCTGACCCAGGCTGAAGCGATCCACCCCTTCCCCCAAACCGACCACCGTACCGACGATCTGGTGCCCCAGGATGAGGGGCAGCTTGGGTTCAGTCAGGTCACCATCCAGCACGTGCAAGTCGGTGCGGCACACCCCGCAGGTATGCACTTTGAGCAGCACCTGCCCCGCCTTTGGCCCGGGGACGGGGACCTGTGCCATTTTCAGCGGTTTACGCTGCTCACTGAGCAGCATGGCTCGCATCGTCGTAGGAATATTCATGGTCGCACCTGACAGTTGGGGCACAAGTAGCACGCCCCACCGAGATAAGAAATCTTTTCAATGGTCGTACCGCAGTTCGGGCACGGCTTTCCGACCGTCTGGTTGCCCATCAGGCGGCTATAACCTCCGGGATGGTCGAACAGGTCATGCTCATCCTCCCGCCCTCCCAGCTTGATCGCTTCCGCCATCGTGTCTTGGATGGCAGCGTAAAGGTTTGCACGCTCAGCTGGCGTGAGTGTAGGTATTTTGCGGGACGGATGGATTTTGGCTTTGAACAGTATATCCTGCAGGTAGCCGTTGCCGATCCCATTAATATGTTTGCTGGTCACCAGGAAGCCCTTGACACCCTTTTTAGTCTTCTCGGGATATTCCTCCAGCAGCTGGTTGAAGCAATCGAAAGTGAACCTATCCGATAAGGGTGGGATGCCCACTTCGGCGTAAGGGTGGCTGGCGAGCGCAGACTTCTCCAACAGACCGACGAAACCCCACATTTGCATGTTGAATGTCATGCTAGAGTCATCGGAATAAGCCCACCGCAGGTGATACTTAGCGGGCAGAGGCATGCCCTGTGGGTGGTACAGGATGCGACCTCCCAATTCACCAAACCACAGCACATGGGTCTCACCCACGTACAGGTAAATCGAGCGTCCGTAGCTCTTGCCGCCGGTCATCTGCTTGCCCGCCAAGAAGGCATCGTATTCCTCGGCCGGTTTACTCAGCCAGAGAAATTTATGCACCAGCTCGCCGCGCCCAAAGTGTCGGAAGGTCTTGCCGGTCAGGGTCTCATCCATTTGTCTGGCTATCGTCATGGCTTCAGGCATCTCGATCATGCATGTCTCCTTCTATCTTGATGAACTATATATGCTGTTACTTTGCAGTCACACTCAACTTGCCAACCTGGATGTAGGGCATCAGGCCGGTAAAATATGCAAATGGTCCGCTTACCCATTCGCGCTCCTTGCTGATGGCGACGATATCCTTGAGCGCGTCGAAGGCGTTACCGGCCAGCATGACGTCTTTCACCCGGCCAACCAGTTTCCCGTTCTCGATTTTATATCCCAGGAACAGGTTGACCGAAAACTCGCCGTTGATCGGATTACCCTGCCCCAAGCCTAGGAATTCATGCACCAGCAGCCCCCTGGCAGTATTGCGGATCATGGTCTCGTATGGCGTGTTCCCCGGAGTGATCACCAGGTTAGTCAGGCTGCGCGAAGAACCATGGCCGGTGGGTTTAACCCCCGCACGCCCGGCAGTGTCTAAGTCATAGATGAAGTTACGCAGCACACCTTTTTCGATGATTGGAGTTACCTTGCGTGCCACGCCCTCGTTATCGAAGGCGCTGGTGCGCGGACCATACTCGAAGAATGGGTCATCCACGATGGTCAGGCTTGGGCTGGCAATCTGCTGGCCGAGCTTTTCGCGCAGAGGCGAAGCCCCCAAGTTCACGCTCTTGCCATCGATCGCCATTCCCAAGGAAAGCAGCAAGGCAATCAACCCACCGGGTGTAAAGATCACCGGCATCTCGCCCGATTCGATCGGGGCAATCTGTTCCGCCATGCGGAAGTATTCGATCGCCTGAGTGGCAATCTCCTCCGTGTCTACGAGGCGTTTCTTCTGCCCCACGCTGTGACCGGCAAAGAGGATATCGGTGCCGCGCACCAGCTGCCCGCCTGTAGCCACATTGAACTCGGTGTGGTCGGCAGAATACTCTGCCCCACGTGAATTGGCATATTCGACCTTGTACACCGTTTTGTTGACCGATGCACCGGCCAGGATCTCGGGGTTATAAGTTTTAACCATATCCATCATTTGCTGACCCATGCGGATCATCTCTGGTTTTTCCAGCGGCAAGAGGGCCGGGTCGAAGATTTTAACTGGCTCGAGCGTCTGGGCATCCGGGAGCTCAAAGTGCGCCGGGCTGCCAAACTCAGCCGCTTCGAGCGCTCGCTCCACCACTCCGTCAACATCCCGGGGGTCAGTGGTGCTGGAGACGCCCACCTTTCCGTCCACGATGACCTTGACGTCGATCTGGGTGCGCTGGGACGATTCAGCCGACTTGAGGCGGTCATTCTCGAAATCGACCGCGCTGGTTTCCTGCGTCAGCATGACCGCCTGGGCAGATTGTGCTTTTTTCAGCGCTTTCTCGACGATTTGTGAAACGATCATTGTTGACCTCCTACCACGCAATTTTGGATGCGGATATGCGGCCCACCCGTCCCTACACGCAGCGGCTGTTGATCGTTTTTACCACAACCGCCGGGACCATTCGGTTCCCAGTCCAGGTCATTCCCGATCTGGTCAATGTTCAACAGGGTCTCGAACACATTGCCGGTCAGCACCACGTCCCTCACCAGCTCTGCCACCTGCCCATCGCGGATCATGTAGCCATAAGCAGCGCTGAAGGTGAACATTTCCATGGCAGTCTGCCCGCCAATGGCTCTTACGGCATAAACGCCCAGCTGAATGTCTTCAATCATATCCTCGAAGGTCGCCATCCCATTATCGATGTACGTGTTGGTCATGCGGACTATGGGTGGATGCTGAAAGTGGACCGCCCGCGCGTTTCCTGATACAGGCTCGCCCATCTTGGCAGCCGTCTCGCGCGAATGCAACCGCCCGACGAGTATGCCATCCTTGATCAGGTAATTCTTACGGGTGGGCACCCCTTCGTAATCGTAGTGATGGGAGCCAAGACCGCCGGGCAGTGTCCCATCATCAATAATATTCAAGTTGTCAACCCCAAAGCGCTTGCCCAGCACCATGATCTCCTGCATGCGTGGATTCTCATATACAAAGTCAGACTCACTCAGGTGACCGAAGGCCTCATGGGTGAATACTCCCGTCAATCTCTGGTCAGTGATGACCGTATACTTGCCTCCGGTAACGGGCGGTGCCGATAACAACTCGACTGCTTTCCCGGCCGCGTTCCTAGCTTGCTCATGGAAATTCTCAACACCCTGGTAACCTTCGATGCTTCCACCCGTTTCGAAGCCGTTTTGAACGATATCCCCTTCACGAGCAACCGCGGCAATCATTATGTTAACATCCGGGACCTGCTCCTCGATGTAGGTGCCCTGCGAATTGGCAAACCAGATTTGCTTGAAGCTGTCACCATACCTGACGGTGCTGGTTTGAATGTTCTTGTGGTATCCCAGCACAATTTTGTTATATTCCTCCATCAGGTCTTTTTTGTCCGCCAGAGGCACCTGACGAAAATCTTTACCCAGTGCTGCCTTGACCGAATCTACGACGGGGTCAGCCGGGGCAAAATAGGTGGTTCCTGTGCCTACCAATCTGGCGGTTTCACACGCCTCACGCACCCGCTTGGGCAGATCTCCCAGATCATTAAAAGTGGCATAGCCCCAACCGCCTTTATACAATGCTCGGACAATACCACCGACCGTCCGCGCCGATCCAATCGTATCCAGGTCTGGACCGCGATAACTGACCCAGGTATTGGTCTTATCCTCGAGGCGGATATCCGCATATTCCACATCTTGAACCTTTAAAGCTTCTGTTAATCGATCACGCATGCTACCCTCCCAAGAAAAGTGTTCGGATGTTGTCACATCATACCGACGATATCGTGTATCTTATTCTAAACTGGCTTGCATCATGATTAGCTTAACATATCTATAGATATTCCCCAACTAATAATAATAACAGGCCAGTGGATCAAATATATTTTTCCATTGCACTGCAATGCTCTCTGTAATGTTCGCAGGTGTTTGCCCAGATGAGCTGCAGCAGAGTGAGGGAATCATCCGGAAAGTCGTAGCTATAGGCCTGCTTGAGCTGTTCATCGCTCAGCGCGTCAAGGACGGTCATCACTCCCCGGTATAGGCTACGAAATTCAATCACCACCGAAGTGAGCGGACGGTCCTTGTTCTCTTCATACACCTGGGCATTAAAGCGGTGGACGTCATCCCAGGTGGTCATAACTGGGTAAAGCGGTTTCATACCGGTCATCACATAACTCAACCGGTCCAGCAGGTATTTCTCCCAGGCGGATAGATGGACCAATGAGTCTTTAATCGACCATTCCCCTGCAGCCGGTTGTGCCACCATATCCGCCTCGGTCAAGCTGAAACAGATGCGTTCGATGCTGGCCCATTCCCGGTCTAATTCCGCCATCAGCTCTGCCCGGGTAGAATTTTTAGGGTTTTCAATCATAGTGATGCTCCTGTCTGCATAATCTCCCCGCCACGTATTCCGAATCAATAGGTGCTTCGCTCAACTAACCCTCCAAATAAGTCCAACTAGCTGTTGGACCATGATAACAATTCTACCGGACGATGGTGGAACCTGCGGATCCATCCGGATGGGCCGAGACGGTCCGACCATCTTTTACCAACGTGCCTTCGTAAGACAGCTCGCCAACATGGGCAACCCAGCCGCTCAGTACCATAGGCAGCGGGCCATCTGCTGCCAGCCATTCGCCATTATATTTACGCGCCAGGTGGACGTGTGTACCCGTCGCTTGCCCACCCTCGCAGGAAGGGTGACCCAGCGGAGTATCGGTCTGCACCCGGGTGCCCGCAGGCACCCGCCCCTGGTCGGCAAGATGCATATACAGCAGCACCCAGCCGGTTTGCTCCAGCCCATCACCGTCCAGGTCAATTGTGAGGATGCCGCGCTCGGAGCGCACCACCACCCCTGGGGCTGAAGCGGTCACCCATGCGGCGGAGACGGCGCAGGCGGGTTCGCCGGTGATGGGGGCAAAGTCCAGCGCGCCGCGCGGCGTGCCGGTACGCCAGGCAATGTGTGGGCCAGAGGTCAGGCTCCAATCTTCGCCTGGTGTAAAGGGGAGCTCTAGGGTAGGCTGCACCAGGCCGGGCGGGAACAGGGGCTCGACATTGGCTGCCACCTGCCAGGGGTCCCCAAACATCGTTTTGTATATTCCCAAGACACCCCGAGGTCCATACGTGGCATCCAGCCAATCCTGCTGGTGTAAATAAAATTTGGACGCAAGGTTCTGAACCGCCACCGAACCGGCATTCAGAGCGGGGCTCACGCGCACATGCGTATTATTGGGGAAAACCAGGTCAGTCAGCGTGCCCTGCCGCCAGCCATAATAACCGATGTTGAGCTCCTTGGCCACCAGCGAGAGCTCCATATAAAGACCATGGTAGTCTGGGACGTAGAAGCCGATGGGATAATCCACCTGGCTCGGATCAGAAGGCTCGCCCCTCACCCAGCCTGAGCGGAATTCCAGGAACGCCAGCAGCAGCTGGGGGTTGATCGAGGATTCAGATGCCACCCGTTGGACGATCGCAGCCCCGCTCAGCCATTCACCCGGATTCACCTGTTCACGATAAGTGCTCAAATAACCGCCCGCCTGGGTAATGAAGTCATCAGTCTGAAAGCCAGCCGCGGCCGGAGAATTAATGACCAGGCTGTCGGGGATAATAGGGCTGGGGTAGGGAGGCTCACCCAGCAGGTTGGGGATGGTGAGCTGCTGCCCAGGCTGCAGCAGGCCATTCGACGGCTGGGCAGGACTTATCTGGTCTGGACTGACGCCGAAGCGAATTGCCAAGGCGGTGAGGGTATCTCCCGATAGTGTCCAGTAGGTAAACGGTGGCAGGGATTCCCCAGGCGCAGGAGTAAGCCACGATGTCGGCACACCTGGTCCGGGAGTGGCAGTCTGCAACCCCTGGAAGGGGTTGGGAGACTCACCCGGCTCAAGCGCTGTGGTGGGGAGGGCAGGTAGCGCGGTCAAAACGGGGGCTGATGTGATTTCGGAAGTCGGGAAAGATAGGTCTGGTGAAGGCATCGAAGCCTGCCCAGTTGGAAAGCTCAACCCGGCACCCTGGTGCGCCGGCAGGTTGCACGCCAGGGCAGGGATCAGCACCAGGCTCAGCAAGCTGAGCTTTATGATCGCGCTGCGGGGTGGTTTTTGCACAGGCTTTACGAACAACGCCTGCCGGGGGCGATAATCTTTCATTTCAACTCAGAAATCCTAAGCAGCCAGCTGCTCCAATCGATCCACCAGGTCCGCCAGGACGGCAAAGGCTTTCTCGACCGGCTCGGTAGAGGTAAGGTCGACGCCCGCCAGCTTGAGCGAGTCGAGTGGGTACATCGAGCCGCCCAGCTTTAGGAATTCCAGGTATTTATGGGCGGCATCCGGCTTGCCCGACAGGATGCCATCCACCAGGGCATGGGCGCCCGATATGCCAGTGGCATATTGATAGACGTAAAAGTTCATATACATGTGCCCGAACTGCGCCCAGGTGATGCCGATCCGATCACGGTCAAAGTCCACCTCGTCGCCGTAGCCTTCTTTGAATAAGTCGGCAGTCAGCCCAATCAGGATATCAGCGTTGATCGGCTGCCCCTTCTCTGCCCGGGTATGCAGCTCGAGCTCGAAGCGCGCCAGGGTGGGCATGATGAAGAAATAGCGGTGGTAGTTCGACATGGCCTCTTCGATCAAGCTGATCTGGAAGTCCGGTGAGGTCTGAGTCTCGAACAGGTGGCGGCGGACCATGGCCTGGTTGAAATTCGAGGCCACTTCGGCGACGAACAGCGAGTAGCGACTGTAGATAAAGGGTTGGTACAGCCGGCTGTGGTAGGAGTGCAGCGAGTGACCCAGCTCATGGGCCAGGGTGCTCAGGCTGAACACGTCGTCGGCGTAGCTCATCATGATGAAGGGTCGGGTGCCCATCGAGCCGCTGGAGAAGGCTCCCTCGCGCTTGCCTTTGTTGCGCGCATAGTCCACCCAGCAGTTCACCAAGACGCCGTGTTGTAAAATATCGCCGTACTCCTTGCCCATGGGTGCCATACCCTCGGTGATCCACTCTACCGCCTGCTTGAAGGGAATCACCGGCTTTTGGGCGGTGAGTGGGGCTTTGATGTCATATACGTGAAAGGTGTCATAGCCCAAAAGCTTTTTGCGCAGGCGCCAATAACGCTGCCAGGTGGGCAGGTTCTGCTTGAACACCCCAATCAGGTTGTGGAACACGTCCACCGGGATATTGTTGGGAGCCAGTGAGGCATGTAACGAGGATGCATAGCCGCGTGCCCGGGCGTTGAACACATCCTGCCGGATAGTGGCAGTAAGCGTGGCCGCCAGAGTGCTCTTGAAGTTGAGATAGCCGTCGGAATAATTCTCCCAGGCAGTACGGCGTACTTCCCGGTCGGGGTGGGTGAACAGGGCGGCGATGCTGGCCTGGCCGACCTCGAGCTGGGAGCCATCCGCAGCCCTGGCAGGCTGGAAGGTCAGCTCGGCGTTGTTGAGCGCGTTATAGATAGCGGTGGCGGCGAAGAAAGGGTCATTGACCATTGCAAGCACCTGCTCGACTTCTCCCGAGCGCACGTGCGCCTGGCGTTTCTCCAGCTTGTCCACATAGTGGGCAAAGAAAGCCAGCCTGGGTTCATCCTTCATCCACTGGCGCAGCTTGGGGAAACCAATCTGCATCAGCTCTGGGTCGAAGAAGGCGGTGGCGGCGCCATATTTAGCCATCAGGCTGCGCCCCTGTCCATTGCGGGCAGCCGCATCCTGGTCAAGCGTGTTCACGGCATAGGCATTGCTGGCGTAAACATTGATCTTGCCCATCAGTGTGCCCGCTTCCTGATACAGCTGGATGAATTCCACCAGTTTCTGGGGTGAATCGCCCAGGTGCCCCTGGTAAGCTGAGAGGCCTGGCAGCATGGTGGTCAGCTGATCGCAGGCTGCTTCCCAATCCTTGGAGGTGGGGAAGACAGAGGCGAGGTCCCAGGTCTGCTCGAGTGGGACTTCACTGCGCGGAAGAAGGCTGGTTGTATCGGTCATGTGTAACTCCTGGAGCCGGATTAAAGTTGAGATGCCAGCGAGATGGTAATGATCTCGCCAGGGGGCGTTCCCCGCGGCAATTATAATCCCGGTGTGAACACCCAATTTAATTTGGGTTTTGCCCTTGACTTCGGAAAGAAGAGCGATTCCAATGTGTCAAATTTTTACGATCACCTTAGGTGATATTCAGATAACAAAAAGTGGTAGTACACTAACGGGTACTTAAATTGGGAAACTGATAAAATCGTAAGAAGGGAAGATAATGCAAGCTCCGATTGATTGGCTGCTGGAAGGTGAACCCTGGGTTGAATATCGCACCCGACTCGATTTATTCGAGCAAACTGAGGCTGAATCTGAGGTTGTCTCGGCGCGCAAAAGCATGCTGGCAGACCCACGGGTGCAATCTCTGCTGGCTGAGCTTTCCCACTGGCCCGGGACGGTTATCTCAAGCCATAAGAGCGCCGGGCAGCCGTTCCACAAGCTGACCTTCATCGCTGACCTGGGGCTCACTGCCGGCGATCCCGGCATGAACGAAATTATCGGGCGCATCCTGAAACACCAGTCGGATGAAGGTCCCTTTCAGCTACCCACGAACATCCCCACTCATTTCGGTGGCGCCGGCGAGGAGCAGTGGGCATGGGCATTATGTGACGCTCCACTCATCCTCTATGCCCTGGCGAAATTCGGCCTGGCCGACCACCCAGCGGTGAGGGTTGCCACCAGCCACCTGGTGGGATTGGTCAGGGATAATGGCTGGCC
>JBGPBQ010000119.1:0-11818 GCA_041481345.1 Anaerolineae bacterium | reverse complement strand
GACCCCAAGATGCAGCGCAAGATGTATAAAGACGCGCTGGCTGAAGTAGGTGCGGATTTTGATAAGCAGATCATTCCTCTCGACCTGCGCAATATGCCGACTGAACAGGCTATGCAGAAGGTCACCGCTGAATTAGAGAAACTCAGCGCTTCCCAATCCTGATCGTATCTCCTGTCCAGGCATAGGTAGATCACCCATGCCTGGACAAGTTGCAGTTTGTTCTAGCCATAGCTTATTTGTTGAGGAATTGATGACTCACAACCATACGTATGAAGTTAAAGAAAACCGTTTTGTCCTCGCTCTCACCCTCACTGGAGTGATCTTTCTAGTAGAGCTCATCGGCGGATTTTGGACACACAGCCTGGCTTTGCTCTCCGATTCGGCGCATGTCTTTATGGATGCCTTTGCCCTCGGCCTGAGCTATCTGGCCATCCGTGCTGCCAAACTGCCGGCTGACGAAAAACATACCTACGGCTACCACCGCATGCAAGTGCTGGCGGCTCTCACCAATGGTGCACTGCTGTTTTTTATTGCTTTTGAGATTTTACGCGAAGCCTGGTTTCGCTTTCAAAACCCCGAATCAGTGCTTGCTGGACCAATGCTGGTCATTGCCATCATTGGCCTGGCGGTAAACCTGATTGTGGCTTTCACCTTGAGCGGGCACGATCGCGACGACTTGAACACCCACTCTGCCTTCCTACATGTACTGGGTGATGCGCTGGCTTCCGTCGGTGTGATTGTGGTGGGAGTGATCCTGCTTTTCGTCAACCTGCCCTGGCTTGACCCACTGGTTAGTGTGTTGATTGGTCTGCTGATCCTGTTCAGCTCCGGGCGGCTGCTGAAAGAGGCAATCCACATCCTGGCCGAAGGTATGCCAGCAGGCATGACGGCTACGGCCATCGCAGCCTCCATGCTCAAGGTGCCAGGCGTGAGCCAGGTGCATGATCTGCACGTGTGGACGGTAGCGCCCGGTTACATTGCCCTCAGCGCTCATGTCACGGTTTGTGACCAGGTTCTCAGCCAGACAACGGAAATCATGAACGCACTGAAAGAAACCCTACACAAGGGCTTTGATATCCAGCACACCACCATCCAATTCGAATGCGAGAACTGTGGGCAGGGGATGGTTGCATGCCTTGACATGGTTGATGCGAGTGACAACTGAATAATGACTAACCAGTAGGAAGATGAGTGAATGAACCTGAACGAAAAACAAGATGAAACTGCCATAGCAGAGACATTTCTAAATGCTGCCCGGCAGGCGAAAAACAAGATCGATATTTTACAGCAGAAATTGACTTGAGGTTAAGCATTTCAAATGCCCAAACGACATCATCGAAAACCATCTCGTCTTCCGCAATTCCTTGCGATCCTTGGCGTTGTAGTTCTTGTCTTGGCTGTCATTATTATTAAGGAAAAACCTCAAGCGGCAACACCCGCGGCTAATCCAAGCGAGCTTGCTGAAGTCCAACTCGACCGTGCTTTGCAGGCTGGGCAGCCTACTCTAGCCTTCTTTCACTCCAACAACTGCCGTCAATGCATCATCATGATAGATACTGTGTCTCAAATTTATCCTGAATTTTCCGATAAGGTGGTATTGGTAGATGTCAATGTCTACGATGAACGCAATGCCCAGCTATTGAAAGATGTCGGGCTTCAATACATTCCCACCTTGATTTTCTACGACCGGACCGGCCAGAAGCAGGTTTCTGTCGGGGTGATAGAAGCTATTCAACTATGGCAGAAATTGGCGTCATTGGCTGAAGGCGAATGAAATGACTTTCGACCCAGCCTTCCTGCAAAACTCCTCGTTGTTGGCTTTCGTACTTGTCTTTTTGGGAGGCATCCTTACTAGTCTTGGCCCCTGTAACATTGCCACCATCCCGCTAATCGTGGGTTATGTGGGTGGCAGCCATGATCTATCACGTTCTCGCTCCTTCATCCTCTCACTTACCTTCGCCGTCGGGTTGGCGCTCACCTTCATGTTTCTGGGCTTGGCTGCCGCACTCATTGGCGGGTTGATCGGGGCTGCCACGCGTTGGTGGTACTACCTGGTAGCAGCAATCTGTTTCATCATTGGGCTAAATATGCTCGGCGTGTTTCGTTTAAATATGCCGATGGTATTTAGCGGATTACGTGAGCGCGTCGGGCTTAAGGGAATACCCGGTGCATTAGCCTTGGGATTGGTTTCAGGACTGGTAGCCTCCCAGTGTGCTACGCCAGTTCTCGTTGCCATACTCACCTATGTGATGGCGAAGGGTGCTTTGGTGTATGGTGCAGCCCTGCTATTCGTTTATGCCCTTGGGCGATGCGTGCCAGTGGTTCTGGCGGGGACATTTACCGGAGCTTTGAAAAACTTTCAAAAAATGGGGCGTTGGTCGGAGGTGATCGAAAAGGCCAGCGGCGTGATCATTATTGGGGTTGGCCTGTACTTTATATGGATTGCATGAGCGATGAAATCAGACCGGTTTTACTCGCTGAAAGATCGCAGACGCATAGGGGGGATGATGCTGTTTGGCGTGCTTTTGTTGGCTGTTCTGGCAATCAAATCCTTCAACGATGGATGGTTCGAGCCGCAAACGCCATTAAAACTGAACGGGCAGCCGGCCTTGGTGTTTTTTACCCTTGGAAAAGGGTGTGAATGCCAGATGAAAGTTATTCGTAATGCAGAAGCGCAACTGGCAACCTGGCAAGTCGTCGTGGATAATCAACTCCCCATCTTTACGGTGGATTTCAGTCGCCGACCTGACCTGGCAAAGCAATATGACGTGGCGCGCACTCCCGCTCTGGTGCTGCTCGATGCAGCCGGTGAGGTAGCCTGGAAGCAGGACCTAGGTTTAAGCGATGAAGCACCTCTCGATCTGCTTCAGGCTAAAATCCAGGTTGAGGAACTTTTGTCTGAGGAGACTAAGTGAGTCTATTGTCAGACGTTTGTTTGGAACACAAGGAGAAAAATTTCTGATGACCATTCAAGTGATTGATGTCGAATCCATGCAAAAGTTTAGTGCGGATGAAGTGCAGCCCGTTGTTCTCCATCAGTCTGAGGGTCTGGTGACACTGCTCTTGTGCCTTGACCCGGGTCAGGTGGTTGGGCCGTGTGTCATGAGCGCACGGGTTCAGTATCTGGTGATAGCAGGTAGTGGCCAACTACATGTAGCCGACGAGCAGACCGGGTTGGAGACTGGCTCACTGGTAGTTGTACCAACCAATGTGGTTCGCAGCATCGTTGCTTTCGAACGAATGCGTCTATTGGCCGTGCAGGTGCCGTAAAGAAAAAAAGAATGACCGGAGATACACCCGTATTGTTGGCTGTCTTTGCTCATCCCGACGATGAAACCTTCCGTCCTGGGGGAACCCTGGCGTTACTTGCCCGGCAAGGGGTTAAGGTGCATTTAATAACCTTGACGCAAGGCGAAGGCGGCTCTTGCGGAGAGCCTCCATTGTGTACTCCTGACGAACTGCCTGGCGTGCGCAAGCGTGAGTTGCACTGCGCGTGCGTAGCACTGGGCATCCAGCCTCCCCACCTTCTGGAGTACCCGGATGGTCATCTGGTGCAAATTGATGCCGAACGGATGATTACCGAAATTCTGACCGTTGTCTGCCAGATTCACCCACAAGTACTGCTCAGTTTTGGGCCAGATGGATTATCTGGTCATCCTGATCATATTATTGTTGGTCAGTGGTCCACGGAAATTTTCAACCGTTTAGAAGAGATAGCTGCGTTATACACTATTGCGGTGCCGCAATCATTAGCAAATAGGTTGGGCATGCACCAGTTGCATGCCGTAACGGACAAATCCATTGCACTCAGCGTGGATATTTCAGCAGTGTGGGAGACGAAGCTGGCTGCCATGCGCTGTCATGCCACCCAGTGGAGCTCGTCGCCAATGGCAGGCACATCCGAAGAACGCTACCGGTTGTTCTTTGGGCGGGAATACTTTGTACGAGCCGCATGCCGGGATGCCTATGCTGATTTTCTATCTGCAGCTTTACAGGAGCATCTATTGTGAATGAAGTAATTCAAGTTGAGAAGCTGACCAAGATTTACCCTGCAGACAAAGGCCGTCCGCCCTTGTATGCTGTGGATGGAATTGACTTCAGCGTTGGGGAAGGCGAGGTATTTGGTTTTCTCGGACCCAATGGAGCGGGGAAGACTACCACCATCCGCATGTTAACCGGCCTGGCGCGCCCAACTTCTGGTAAGGCGCACCTACTAAGCATGGATTTAGCCTACGACATATCGCGCATCAAGAAGCAAATTGGGGTCGTCCCTGAGGCTTCGAATCTATATGACGAGCTCACAGCCTTCGACAACCTTGTCTTTGCCATGCAACTCTACGGTGTGCCGCGTCAGGAGCGAAAGTCGCGTGCCGAAGCCCTGCTTGATCGCTTCCGCCTGAGCGAGAAGCGCGACGCTCCGTTTGCCAAACTCTCGCGCGGCATGAAACGCGCCCTAACCATCGCTGCAGCCCTGGCGCATCGACCACCACTGATCTTCCTGGATGAGCCTACTACAGGTCTGGATGTGATGAGCGCCCGCAGCTTACGCCAAATGATATCCGGTCTGCGTAATGAAGGCGTGACCGTATTTCTGACCACACATTACCTGGAGGAAGCTGAGCGCCTGTGCGACCGTATCGCTATCCTGGTCAAGGGGCGTATTGTAGCCCTGGACAGGGTAGCGCAGCTCAAAGCCCTGGCACAGGAAGCGCCGGTGGTCGAAGTCAGCCTACGAGACGCCTCGGGACAGGTCCAGGTGCGGCGCGTCGAAACACTGAGCGGTGTAGATGGGGCGGTAAGGCAGGCTTTGCAGCAAGCGGAGGGATACGAGATTTTGAAGATTGACACGCTTCAGCCCTCACTGGAAGATGTGTTCATCAAGCTGACTGGCCTGAGCGCTGAGGCCATGCTGGCTGAAAAAGGCGGAAAAGGAGGCGGTAATGCTAGCGGATGACCTGCGTGGATTGTTCTATCTCGCTCTGAAGGACCTGAAAGCCTACTACTTTAAGCCGCCCAACATTAGCTGGGGAATCCTGTTCCCGTTTGCATTCATCCTGGCTTTTGCCATCCGCAATCCAGTCGACTTACATTCGCTGGTCCCCGGACTGCTGGCGCTGACCATTCTCTTTGGTACCACTTCAATGGAGGCGATTGTCATTGTATTCGAGCGGCGTATTGGCTCGCTGGAGCGCCTATTGCTGGCGCCATTAAGATTACCGGCGCTGTTAGCAGGTAAATTGTTAGGTGGGATGACCTTTGGCCTAACGGTGACCCTGGTGGTACTGGTGGTTTCCCTGGCTATCTTTGGCACCGCTGGAATTAACTGGTTGATACTGCTCCTGGCACTGCTCCTCTCAGCCACGGCTTTTTCAGCCCTGGGAGCTTTCGTCTCTGTAGCGGTGCGGGAAATCTTCGAAGCGCAGACATTGGCGAATTTCATCCGCTTTCCGATGATGTTCCTATGCGGTGTGTTTGTGCCGTTGGCATCCATGCCTGCCTGGATGCAAATCCTAGCCCGTCTATTGCCGCTGACATATTCAGTGGAAGCGTTGCGCATTGCATTATTGGGCGGATCGTGGGTCACCGCGTTGATCGATCTGGGTGCGCTGGTGGTTTTCAGCGTGGTGTTATTCCTGCTGGCGGTGTACACTCTGGCGCGGCACATTGAGTAAGAAGGAGTGCGCGATGTTGATCGAAAATTATGACCTGGAAGTCTTTACCCCACCTTGCGATCCTGGGTCTGAGAGATATGCAGCCCGTGCCAGGTTATTTGTAGATATTTCAGAAATCCTGCCTTATCTCAATGCTACGCTGCGAGGTGCGGTGTATCTCCCCTCAGCGAATGCCCTGACCTGGAAAAAGGGTGGGCATAATGTTGCATTTCACGCCTTCGAGATTGCAACCAGTAATGTTGAAGACCGTGATAGTGCAGAAAAAGAAATCAAGGGGTTGGTTAACCTGGTCAACCGTACCTGGGAAGAACGCGCAGAGATCACCCCGGATACCACTACCCGACAGCGACCCACGTCAATGGCAGTATTTAAATTATTGCCACAGACCAACTGTAAACAATGTGGCGAGCCAACCTGTTATACCTTTGCCTTGAAACTTGTCGCTTCGCAGAAGACTCTTACAGATTGCCCCCCGCTTGCTGAACCGCAATATGGAGAAAAACGAGCAGCGTTAGAAGAAATCATGATTGACGCACCAGCGATGGGTTAGCTAAGGATTTTTACCATGAATAATATAAAGGATAAAACTGAACCAAACCAAAACGAAGAGCTGGAGAAACCGCTTTGCAGCTGCATGACAGATCCATTCACCAGTTTGCCTCCAGAGTTAAGACCACGGGCTAAGGATGTCATGAGCGGGTTGCGCAAGGCTAACTGCCCAGTTTGTGGATTAAGCTATTGGACCAATCGGGATACTGACCTGTGTATAGAGTGCGAGAAAAAAGGCTCACGCCTTCCTGGTGCTTGATATTAGTTTATGACCCGGGAAACACGCAACGAAAACAAAGATAAGATTTTCTTATCAATAAGATAAATCACGAGGAGATGTTATGAGCGTTACGATTCATCTGGTAGGTCAGCTTAAGAGTATTTTCAACAATCAGTCGATAATCAATGTAGATGCAGGACAAACCGTACGTGATATCCTGGTCAGCGCGCAAGTTATGCCAGAAATGGTTGCTGGTGTGGTAGTCAATGGTGATTTACAGTCGAAAGACTACATCCTTCAAGATCAAGATGATGTCAAGTTAATTGCCGTAATGAGTGGTGGTTAGAAGATCATTCACTCCTGCCTTATACAAAGAAAAAAAAATTAACATTGAATATGATCAACATCAAAATACTAAGCTATAAAAGTCCCCAGAGGTATGCTGTCCGACAGACGTTACTGGCAGCCCGCAATGAACTCCGAAAGACCTATCCCGACCTCGAGCTCTCGATTACCGAGGTTAAAAAACTTGAGGAGATGGAAGAATATACTTATGTTGTGCCATATCCCAGCCTGGTGATAAATGAAAAACTGGTTTGCATCGGGCGTTTCCCTAAGAAAGATGAGGTCATTGGATGGTTGCAACAGGCTGTGGAATGATACCAATGACTGCATGGCCCGAAAAACCGGGCAGGACGCATTGATGAAATTAGATCTAAACCCAATCAGAACAGAATCCGACCTCTGTGTCACATAGGTAACCCGCAACATGTTTAAGCCATGAAGTGGTTATGTTCCTTGATTCAATAACCCTCACCAAAATATTGCATTGCTTGGCTGAACCAGGCAAAATCATTATGATTGGCGAGCAATCGCAGTAGCCAAAACTTAATTGATATATGAGTGACTTATCGCGAAGAGATTTTTTACAATACGATTACAGCCTGTTAGCGGACTGTTAATGCTTGAAGGGTAGAATATTATAGGTATCACTATTTGGAGGTGATTTATGGAAAAGGCTAAAGTTCTGTTTTTATGCACGGGTAATTCAGCCCGCAGCCAGATGGCTGAGGCATTTTTACGGAAATACGGAAGCGATCGTTTCGAAGCATACTCAGCTGGACTTGAACCAAAGCTAATTAATCCATTTACAGTACAGGTCATGGAAGAAGTTGGGATAGATATTTCGGGTCAACGCTCAAAGGGAGTTTCAGAATATTTGATGAAGGTTAATTTTCATTGCCTGATTACTTTGTGTGATGATGCGGAGAAAAATTGTCCCACTGTGTGGCCAGGGGTAAACGAAAAACTGCATTGGAGTTTTGAAGATCCAGCTGTTATCGAAGGTACAAACGATGAAAAGCTAGCCAAATTTCGCGAAGTGCGAGACTTGATTCAAGTGCGTATCCAGGAATGGCTTGCCTAATCTTTTATCCTGACAATCTGCTCCATCGTCGACGTGGCTGGCTAATACATTTGTCTGAAAACCACATTGCCAGGCTTCATTTCCGGCGCGTGTATCAACCAGGTGACATGTTACATTTTTATACAGTGAGATCGCCATGTTCCTAGAATCGATCACACTCACCAAAATTCTGCCTTGCCTGGCAGAACCAGGCAAAATCATCGTTATAGGCGACCCATCGCGAAAATTGGATGAGGTACTCCCTTATCTGGCAACGCTACCCAATGTGATTTCTTATAACCCGGAAGCCTGCACATTGACCTTACGGCGCCAGCCTGGTTTCATCTCGCTTTATTCAGACAAGGCTTACATCACCAAGGTGAAAGATACTGAAGAGGGGTTGGAATTAATCAAAGCGTTGGTGGATGCAATTAATGCTACCTGGGATCACCGGGAGGAGTTGGTGGCGATGACTGCTCGAAAACACGCTCCGCGCCCCCTTGATATCTGGACCTTATTACCACAGACTAATTGTAAACAGTGTGGGGAGGCCACCTGCATGGCATTTGCGTGTAAATTGCTTTTGCAAGAACGGGAGCTGCCGGAATGCACACCTCTGCAAGCAGATGCTGCTTTTGCAGAACGACGAGCGACCCTGGAAGCAATGCTCTAGGAGATATGTTGGGTTACGATCTTCGCTGTCCGTCATATATATCTCATGATATCTGTCACTATATAATTTTGTTATTCTAAATATAATTCAACGTATGTTGAACTATCTACCTGAACCAGCTACCCCTCCGATTGACTTGAATCAGATGGCAAATTGGTTGAAAGTGCTAGCCGAGCCAAACCGCTTATTGATCTTCCATTTGCTGATGGAAGGTGTCCAGTGTAATTGTGAGCTCGGGGATGGCCTCCAAATGGCTCCGAACCTGATCTCCCACCACCTGCGGGTGCTGCGCGAGGCAGGTCTGGTTGATGTTGAACGTGACGCCCTGGATGCCCGATGGATGTACTATTCGATTAATCGCAAAGCACTGGAAGAGCTTAACCACGCCTGGGGCACCTTTTTTGATCCGCTGCGGATCAAACCGCGTCGCTTAACATGTGGTCCTCAGGGTGAGTTTATTCGCTTAGATATCAAGGAAGAAAGCTAGTTTTTTTTATCAATATACTTCAATGGAGACTGAAATACCATGACGCAAATTATACCTATCTCTGATTTACTCCAAACCCAAACAATAACTCCTGATGTTGAAATCTTCGATCCACCCATGTGCTGCCCCACGGGTATGTGTGGTCCAACCATCGACCAGACGCTGCTAGATCTCAATGAAATGATACAAGCACTCCAGGCTCAAGGGGTCAGCGTAGCACGCTACCAGATGACCAGTCATCCGAATGCCTTTCTCAACAACGCAGAAGTGATGAAAATTGTTCTCGAGAAGCAGATGGAGGCTTTGCCGATTACTGTTGTTCAAGGCAAAGTGATCAAAACTCAGGCATATCCTTCCCTCGAGGAAGTTAAAATTCATCTCAATGGAGCCCATTCATGACCAAATACATCTTCTTTTCCGGCAAAGGCGGGGTTGGTAAGACCAGCATGGCCTGCACGCATGCAGTCCGCTACGCTGATGAAGGAAAACGCACGCTTATCGTCACCACTGACCCGGCATCTAATCTTTCCGACACCTTTGAACAACCCATAGGGCATCAGGTTAGCTCGATCACCAACGTTCCCAATTTGTGGGCGATGGAGATCGACCCTGACAAGGCGACCCAAGAATATATCGATCGCGCAATGGCACCTATCCGTGCTGCCTTCCCGCCTCAGATCATACAGGTGATGGAGGAGCAGATGAGCGGCCCCTGCACTGCAGAGGTGGCTGCCTTTGACCGTTTCACTGATTTTCTTGAGGACTCTACCAGTACCGACAAGTCTTTTGATGTGGTGATTTTTGATACCGCTCCCACCGGTCATACTATTCGTTTACTGGAACTGCCTGCTGAATGGAGTCAATCGATCAATGCAGCCAGCTCAGGCAACGGACAAACCTGTATTGGTCCAGCTGCAGCCATCCAGGAAGCTAAGAACAAGTATGCGCGCGCCCTGGCTGCGATGCGGGATACCACTCAAACCACTTTCATTTTCGTCTTGCATCCAGAATCTATTTCAATCAAGGAAACTCGGCGTGCGATCACTGAGCTGAGTAAATTGGGCATACAAAACTATCGCTTGATCATCAACAGCATTATTCCTATCGATGGAGAGAAAAATACACTCTTCGCAGCGCGTGCCCAAATGCAGGCACATTACCTGACGCAAATAGAAACCGACCTGCCATACCTACAACAGCGCATGTCCTTGCTGGCAGGCGAGATCAAAGGTGTGCAGAGGCTGCGTCAAGTTGGCAAGATTTTCTTTGATGGCACCTCTGCTACCAAGACGTTCAAGGCTGAATTTGTTCAACCTCAAATTGCAACACTAGCTACACCTCTTGAAGATATACGTGTGCGTATCCAACCCAATGGTCATCGCCGAACGGTTTTCTTCGCTGGCAAAGGAGGGGTGGGTAAAACCGTTGCCTCTTGCATCACAGCTGTCTGGTTAGCCAGGCAGGGCCACAAAACACTGCTCCTGACAACCGATCCAGCCGCGCACCTGGGAGATGTTTTAGATAGCCCAGTCGGGGATGAGATTGCTCCTGTCGCAGAACAACCGAACCTGTGGGCGGTTAAGATTGATCCGAAAGCTGCTGCGGAAACCTATAAAGCGCGCATCCTGGAGGATGCCCGCAAACGAGGCCGTCCGGAAAAGGCCATTTCAGCGATGGAAGAAGAACTTAACTCACCCTGCACTGAAGAGATGGCCGCGTTCGATAAATTCATCGAATATGCCTCACTGGACGAGTGGCAGGCAGTGGTATTTGATACTGCACCAACTGGCCACACTTTACGTTTACTCGAACTGCCGGTGGATTGGAGCAAGCAGCTGGACGTGAAGATCTTTGCCTCAGTGGATACCTCAGCTGCGGATGATGTCGCCAAGCAGCGTTTCGGGAAAGTCATCGAGATGATGCGTGATCCAGAACAGAGCACTTTTGCATTCGTTATGTATCCCGAAGCGACGCCTATTTTGGAAGCCTGGCGAGCTGCACGTGAATTAGGAACGGTCGGCATTCACCCCGGACTGGTGGTTGCCAATATGGTCATCCCACCGGAACAGGCCAATACAGTTTTCACCCATGCCCGACGTACGATGCAGGAGAAATATCTGATCGAAATTACTAAACGTTTCCAGCTACCATTAGCTCAAATCCCGCTTCTTCCTTACGAAATCAAGGGACTGGAAATGCTGGCCAGGTTGGGCGATCAGATTTACCAAAATGATCATATCAAACAGGAATTTGTTCCAGAAGGTGCAAGAATTGGATAACGGCATTTGCCTCGGATACACCCCTCAAGGACAGTGTGTGCGTGAATTGAGGGCGAAACGGATGCTGGCAGTCTTTGCCCATCCAGATGATGAAAGTTTCGGAGCTGGTGGCACACTGGCAAAATATGCCCATCAAGGTGTGCAGGTTGTTTTATTGTGCGTAACGCGTGGAGAAGCTGGCATTCCTGGAGTAAAGCCAGAAGAAGCTGGCAACATCCGCACACGTGAGCTACGGAAAGCCGCAGAGCAACTTGGGATTGAAGTTTATTTCCTGGATTATCCAGATGGTGAGCTGGCTCGTACAAAACCGCAGACATTGTTAGAAATAATTGCTTGTTGGATCGATCTTATACAACCCCAGGTCATCCTCACATTTGGCCCTGACGGTGTATCGGGACATTCTGACCACATCGCAATATCAAACATTGTCACCCAGGCGTTTGACCTCACTTATAAAAGAGGTATGCTGCTCTATATCCACCCCTCTGAAGCAACAGTACTTGGATGTGGCGTCTCTTCTGCAGGGATTGATG
>JBGPBQ010000118.1:0-11819 GCA_041481345.1 Anaerolineae bacterium | reverse complement strand
CTTTGGGTGGAATAAATTACCCATTAATGAGCGATTTTTGGCCGCACGGTAGGGTGGCCAAATTGTACGGGGTATTCCGTGAGCCGGAAGGACATAGTGAGCGCGCCATATTTGTTATCGATAAGCGGGGCTACATCCGCTATATCGATATCCATGATATTGACCACCAGCCCGATAATGACGTCGTGCTGGAAGTACTACGCCGTGTCGACCCCGAAGCTGCCTTGCGCAGCCCGGCACCTCCTCCAATCAACCCGGATGAGATCCGGTTGCCTCATGGGGGCGTGGTGATGTACTGCACCCGCTGGTGTCCCGGCTGCCGCAGAGCACGCGCCTGGTTCCAGGCGAACAACATCGAGTACACCGAGGTGGACATTGACGTTACCCCTGGGGCCGCTGACCAGGTTAAGAAATGGGCCAACGGCACCCGAACCACCCCAGCTTTCGATATCGAGGGAACCATCCTGATCAACTTCGATGAGAAAAAAGTCGAGGCTGCTATCAAGGAAAAAATCGGAAAGTAGGTTCACCGCCCGGAAGGACAATCCTTCCGGGTTGTTTTTTAGAGGGATAGTTTTATGACAATTGAATTTGTAGTATCAACATTACTTTCGGCTACGCCGGAGGAAGTATATAACGCCTGGTTGAGCTCGGAAGGGCATGCTGCTATGACAGGCAGCCCGGCGTCGATCTCAAACGTGGTGGGGGGTGAGTTTGAGGCCTGGGATGGTTATATCCACGGGAAAAACCTCGAGCTGGTGC
Organism: Anaerolineae bacterium; assembly: GCA_041481345.1. Classification (GTDB taxonomy): domain Bacteria; phylum Chloroflexota; class Anaerolineae; order Anaerolineales; family UBA4823; genus FEB-25. Next base: position 11,057 of record JBGPBQ010000118.1, on the reverse strand, counting down.
CAAACAAAAGGATTGTGCAATCCTGGCGGACTTCAGAATTTAGTAAAGATGAGCCAGATTCACGTATAGAGGTCACCCTGGAACCCGCGGGGGAGCAGACCAAGCTCACCCTGCGCCACACAGGGCTGCCACCGCATGGTGGTCAGTATGAATCGGGCTGGGTGGAGTCTTACTTTGAGCCGATGAAGGAATATTTTTCGTCCCGCAAATAAATATGCAGAACGGAACCTAGTGTATCCCGCAAAGCGGATCGTAAAGCGTAACGCTAATCGAGATACTAATGATCTGAAAGCCTGGCTTGACTCCTAGCCGTTAATTTTCCGGGCGACCGCCTGGGCGGCTTCAACACCCGCATTACGAGTGAATTCGTACCCGCAGCTAACCAGTGCACTTTCGATGGCGCTGATCGTCGCCAGGATATCGCCAGAGGTGACCGCACCCATGTGCCCGATGCGGAAGTACTCGCTGCGGATGGCCGGCAGCAACCCTCCTGCCAGGGTCACGCCTGACTGTAGAACTCTCGCCAGGAAATCCGCTCCGTTCACCCCGATCGGATAGCGGGGTGCGGTGAGGGTGTGGGCGGCATACTCTGGTCTCAGGGGCACCTGGCTCAGCCCAAGCGCATGGATCCCCGCCTTGCAGGCCTGGCTGATGGTGATGTGCCGGGCGATTCGTTCTGGCATGCCCTCCACCAGGATTTGGCGGAGGCTGATAAGGAGTGCGAAGATCAGGTTCACCGGAGGGGTGCCGAAGTAGCTCGTTTTGCGGGCTTCATAGGCTTGCATGATAGGCAGCCAATTGGTCCAATCGGCGTAATAGTTGAGCACGGGGGTGGTACGCTTCTGAAAGGCTTCCAGGGCGCGCGGACCAATCATTAGCAGTGCCAGCCCTGGCGGCACACCGATCGCTTTCTGCGAGGCGGTGAGGACCAGGTCGACGCCCCAGGCATCCATGTGCAGCGCCTCTCCTGCCACAGAACACACCCCATCCACGACGACCAGCACCCCATTCTGTCTGCCTAATGCAGCAATCTGCTCGACTTCCGCGATGACTCCTGTCGATGTGTCCACATGGGTGATGGTCAGCAGCTTAAAAGAATCAGCTTCCAGGGCAGCCTTAACCTGCTCCAGGCTTGGACGGCTGCCGGGTGAGGTGGAAAGGCGGGTGACTTGCGCACCGTAGCGTTGAAGGATCATGGCAAAGCGCTCGGAGAAATAGCCTGTATCGACTATGAGGGCATTATCCCCCGGCTCAACCAGGTTTGATCCGGCGCAATCCATCGCCAAGGTACCTGAGCCAGCCAACACCAGCGGCTGACCGGATGGGCTTTTGAAGACCTGACGCATATCCTGCAGGGCCTGACCGAAAGCCTCGATAAAACCAGGCGCCAGGTGACTGGTGGTGGGTTCGCCCATGGCAGCCAGGACGGCTGGCTCAAACTCAACGGGCCCGGGGATCATCAACAGGGTTCGATTTTTCATGGTTGCTCTCCATTGTTCATATTATCAGTGGGTGGTTCGAATCTGACCACGTCGCCGTCGATGCACACCAGGCTTCCGGTGCGGATATCACGGATGGGCAGCTGGTCCACACACACAATCTCAGCAATAATGCAGCCAACCGCAGTGATGGTCTCACATTCAGCATTCAGGATGGCGAGAGGGGCGTGACCATTATGTTTTAGACGGTATAGCGTGTAAGAACCGACGGTGGAACCTTTTCCGGTGGGGAAAACCAGCACCTTGCTGGAGATACATTGACCTTCGAGCTCATGCCCGCGCTCGACTACCACCCCGGTTTCAGGGTCGACACCACCGAAAAATGAGATAGCCTGGGTGGTGACCAGGGCAACACCCTGAGCGGTGCCTGAGAAAATGCTCCGGCCGTGCAATCTCATTGCAGCGCCAGCCTCACAACATCATCGAATGGCATGAATACGGTCTTGAGCCTGTTCTTGGCATAGGCATAATAACAGGCTTTAGCACTATCTGTAGCCATCACCGAGAAGCGCCCGCGGATGGGAGCAACAACGCAGCAGGTATCGACAGCAAACCGGGCTCCGGCGGCCTCGATGATGCGGGTGTACCCCAATTGGTCAGCAATGTGCTTGATCGAGCGGGCGGTGGTGATCCAGAACTCGACCTTCACCTGCCTGCCTTCCAGCAGGTGGGCGATGCGGGCGATCTCATCAATGGATAAATGCGGGCAGCCCAGGCTGACAAAATCCACCTGTGAACCGGCTGCATCGTTGAGGGATGCGGCGGCAGCCTGCAGGTCAGCCTGGGTGATGGGCATCACTTCAGAGGGGAGTGAATAAAATCCGGCTTCAGGGGTGATGCCTTGCATATGGAAGAGGGCGGCGCCTCCGTAAGTGGCAAGGCTGGCGCAGAAGGATTTCGTGTTTTCGAGCGTAGTAGATTCGATCCCTACGATGTAAGGAATGGCTTTTGAGGCTTCGATCTTCTCGCCGATTAGCTTGCCCAGAGCCCCAAAATCGCTGTTCTCACCCAGGTGGGCGTTCACTTCGAAGGTAAGCGCAGGATGGCGGTTTTCTGGAAGGTGCATGCCATACTCGGGGGTACGACCGGTGAGGGCAGATGCTAACGCAGATGGACCTCCTTCGCGGTTGGTGCGTGCCCCAATGACCGAATTGGCATAACACACGGCGGACGACTCAGACCAGGCCAGATGATCACCCAATTTAGGCAGGTTGCCGGCGAGATAGGGGGTGCAGGTGCAGGTGGTGGTCACCCCCATGCGTGAAAATGCCTCCAGTACGCGGATCTGTTTTTCGGCGAAATCAGGCTGGATGCCCAGGGCAGGCCAATTTTCGATATCCATCCCGGCGGGGTTGAGCATGGCTGGTACACGTGTCCTTCCGCCGCCATCAGCCATCTCAGAAAGGAACTGCAGCCCGGCCTCCCCCAGGTTATCGTAGCTCACCCCAGCAATCTGGACAGACGATACCGGGATCATACGCTCCGCCCCGTAAATATTACCCAGGGCAACCAGGATTTGCATGGCTTTCTGAACAGCCTTGCCCTGCCCACCTGCGAGCATTTTGTTTTCTTCTGAAGTCAGGCGCATGTTTGCCCTTATTTTAAATACCTGCTAATATCCACCACGGGAAATAGTGCCTTCTCGAAATCCTTGCCCTGGGTGGTGAGGGGTGCCGTGAGGTCAAAGCCCAGCCGGGTGGTGAGATGAGCGCCAGCTGTGCTATGGTCAGCGGAAGGATCGAGGCTGGAGCCCGGAGCTTTCGGCATGACCACCAGGTCAACATCCCCCTGGAAGCGAGTAGCCAGAGCCCATTCCACCTCCAGCGGGTTATAGATATCAATGTCCTTGTCGACGACGAAGACGTGTTTACATGACTTGTGCCCGGCGAAGGCCGCCTGGATGGCTTTTTTGCCGTCGTTCTCCGATTGCTTATCGATCTGCACGATGGCGTGCAACCACGAGCAGCCTCCCGGGTTGACATTCACATCCAGGCATCTGACGACCTCATTGACTTTTTTGAAGATGGTGGGCTCACGCGGCATACCCATCAGCAGCTTGTGCTCGAGCGCACCTGGCAGCAAGGCATGCCAGACGGCATCTCGACGATGAGTGATGGCTTTGACTTCAAATACCGGCTCGTTGCGGACGATGTCGTACGTCTCGGTCAGGTCAACGAAAGGCCCTTCCGGGTGGCGCCGCTCGTTATAGACGGTGCCTTCGAGGACGAACTCAGCCTCAGCAGGCACGAACAGGTCAACCGTTTTGGCATGCACCAGGTTGAGCGGTTCATTCAGGTGTTGTGTGGAGAGCGCATTGGCTATCTCCATCTCGTCCACACCCAGCTCGACGGATGTGGCCGCGGCTGCCAGGACGTGCGGCGGCACTCCAATACATACGGCCACATCCAGGTGGCCCAATTCCTCCAAATACTGGTGGAAGTGGCGGCCGCGCACAACCCGGACAGCCATCTCCGTCTTGGAGAACTGCATGAGGCGGTGGAAATCCAGGTTTTGACCGTACTTTGGGTGGCGGGCGATGAGTACCCCTGAACTGATATAGCTGCCCCCATCCAAGGCGCAGTGGCGTAGGATAGGCAGGGCGTCCAGGTCGGGCTGATCGATGAGCACTTCCTGGCAGGGTGCAGTGGCGACCACTGGGCAAGGCGTGCGCTTTTCGATGGCAGACGAGAGGGCAGGGATGATATCCTTTACCTGGAGTGAGAAGTAGCTGGCAAAAGCAGCCTTCGAGCACAACAGGTTGCCCATCACCCTAAAGGAGCTCTCTTTCACATTTTCAAACAGCACCGGGCGCGGTTCCAACTTTTTCAGGATACCGGCCATTTCGTATGTGGTAGATACGGGTGTATCGATGCTGAGCAACTCACCCGAGCTAGTGAGCTGTTGAAGGTAGGAACGCAAGGTCATAAGACACCTTTCGAACGGAACGATGCTAAATGCTTATACCACTTAATTATGTGGATTTAGCAATGGTTTTGGGAGAATATAAACTTATGTTTGAGCTAAAGTTCGGACATTGCATCATAAGCAATAATTAATTATGGACCAATCATTGAAAAGTCGTCAAGTTGGAGATTGCCACCCCTCACTTCACTCGGGGCAGGCGTACCAGAAGAGTACTTGTATCCCTCAAGAAGAGCGATTGCGGCTTCCCCAAAAACAAAGGGATTCCCCCCTAAAATAAAGGGGGTTTCGCAATGACACGGGTTTTGTATTATTGTCTAATGTTTTATCTGAAGGTCAGGATTAATGCTTAACAGGATTAATACCCGGCAGGGGGATAGCACTCCATCTCTGCCCACCATTCAGGGTCTGCCAGAGAAGTTGGTCGACCTGGCAGGTGAAGCCGGGGGTGGATTTATCGCCCGTGCACAGACCTTGAGAAGTGGCTGCCCAGCCTGTGGTGGCGGTCTGCCATCCGGATTGCGCCGTGCCTTTTGGGTAAGTGGACAGGGAATGCGGATATAAACTAAGTTGAGCAATCTCCCATGTAAGACCGCTGTCAGTGGTGTGGTAGAGCTGATCTGCTGCGCTGCCCAAGAGCCAACCCTCGGTCGAAGAAGTAAATCTGACCTGACCCGCCATGGGTAGGTCATACGATTGCCAGGTGATTCCGCCATCGTTGGTTTTCATCAGCGAGGCAACGCTGAATACCTGGCTGGTCACTTTCTGCAACACCATCCAGCCTGTGTTAGGTGAGGTGAATTGGAGCTGAATTGGCCATCCTTCACCGAACGGGAGGCTTAGATTGAGGCTGTCCCAGTTTTTACCCCAGTTGGTTGAGCGGTATAGACTCACCCCTTCAGGGTTTGGGTCGGAAAGCACCCAGGCTTGTCCTCCGGGCAGGAAATATGCCAGCCTTGTGGGTGATGGTGAGACATCCACCCAGGTCTCCCCCCGGTCATCCGTCCAGAATAGGCGGCTGCCTGAGACGAGCCAGCCTTGCTGTCCAGACAGCCAACCGGAATCCTCAATGGGAGGGGTTGAATTAACGATTGGAACAGCCAGCGATTTTGAGGGCGGCATAGCTACCATGCCATCGGCGACATCGCTATCGATGCCCAACCCGACGCCGCCCCAATTCTCACTATGATCGCCGGCGTATTGGCGGATGCGCTGGTGGTTGGTCCATAAGCCATTCAGCCATGAGATGCCATTCACCGAGGCATAGGGATCGTAACGGTCGGCATACCAAGAAGCTGCCCAGACGTCAGCAGGGATATTTTCGATCAGCGCCCAATCTTCGACGTAGGAGTTGTGCGCCCCATAACCCCCGGCGATATTGCCCAGCTCTCGCAGGCGTTGGTCCCAACCGTTCATAAACGAGGCTGCCGCCTGGCGGCATTGGGGACTGGCTCCACCGAAAGTTTCCATATCGTAATAGATCACCGTGCCACCCCAGCCATAATTGGTGAGTCCCATGGAAGCGGCAGCAGCCGAGGCGGCCTGTGCTTCCTGGCGTCCTTCTGTATACGAGATAGCCGGGTCAGCACTCATCCGATGGGTGTAGGTTGTACAGGGAGCCTGGGGACCCACCCAGGTGGGCACGAAGCTCCAGCCTTGCTGGTGGACGGCCTTCACCCAGGCAGCATCTGCAGAGACACACAATGGTGGTAAATGAATCCCGCCAATATAAAGGGCGTAGAAGGAATAGGGGCTATGATCCCACCAGGTCTGCATTTCAGCGACGGTGGGTAAATGGCAGGCGTCAAAACCTTGACCCTGGATCACCCCAGCATCGACAGGAGGTTTTCCGGATGGGTCAGTGTAGTGCACCAGGGGCAGGTAAACCTGTGGTCTCGTAGCGCGCGTAAAGGTAAAGCGCATGGCGCTGAACGAGACGGTGGTGCTGTACTCCGCTTCTCCATTCAAATCCGTCAGGCTTACATAGTCAACGCTTCCCGCATTGAAATAAAACTCACCCAGGATGATCCATTGGTTGCTGAGAGGGGACTGGCTGAGCGTGCGGTTGGTCACTCCGTAGGCGTGATGGATGGTGTAGCGCGCCTGGGTGGTATCCTGATTAATCGTGCGCCGTTCACCTGTGCACCATGTGATGGGATTATGACCGGCGATATAGGCTTCAACCTGGTAGTAGCCTGCCTGGGGGATGAGCGGGTGCCACTCCCCGTGGTTGGTAGAATGGGTGGGGTCATTGGTATTGAGGGTGAGATAGGCGGTGTGACCGCGGTTATTGGCGAAGGGATACCAATATGTTTGCGGGCAGGTGGTATATGCCGGGTGAAGCTGAGGATCTTCAACGACCACGATGGCAGATTCTGCGGCAGGCGCTACGGAAAGTGGCACCAGGCAGACGAGAGCAAGTATGAGCACCGAAAGGCGGCGAAGCATTCCGGTGGGTGAAAATCGTCTTAAGTCCATGGGCGGGTTTAAATTGATGGCTGTATCGTCCTTAGATATCAGATTGGGAAGAATAGTGTTATAGATGCAATAATGTTGCCTGTTTTGTAAGTATATCGTATTGGAATCACCTGTAATAAAGGTTTACGACGAAACGCGATGGACGAATTTAACATTTTCGATGCAAACACGAGCAGCTTGCTGACACCTGGATTATAGACTTGTGTTGAAACTTTGCTGAAGGAGAGGATGAAAATTCAATAAATATCGATAAAATCTTGATATGTTTATTTTATGCTTGCCGAATCCATGGCATTGTAATTTCAATCATTGATATTTGCAATGCGTCCCAGGGGAAAAATTGGAATCGTAGCTTAATGGTATGGCCTTACCTCAATAATTTCAGATTCGTTGGACAATGGACTGAAAGTTGCAACGCAATGATTATGCATTGGGAGGTGATTCTTCCACAATTTTCACGTGCGAGCGGGATGGCTTTCAGCAGACAAGAATCCCGCAGTGTTCGTCATCTGATAAGGAGAATGATATGAGAACCAAACTCAAAAAGGCGATCCAATTAATAACCATTATTCTAATCGGTATTCTGATAGTGGCGACGGTTGTCGCTTTCGCCCGTAGATCCTCAGAAAGGGTGTTCGCATACGGACCCATTCCACCACCGGTGGGATACCCCAAACTGACCCTTTCCACCAAGGTGGTCAGCCCGACAGTTGCGTTTCCGGATGGGGCAACCCTGGAGTACAGCCTTAAAATCCTGAATACAGGCGCATATTCAGCCACTGATGTGACCCTGGTGGATACAATCCCACCATCTACAACCTATAATGCAGATGTGCAGTCAAGCGCACCTCCCACCCCGGTATTCACGGATGGGATGATCTTATGGGAGCATGGGGAGGTGGGCTTTGATACTGCGGTTGTGATCACCTTCAGCGTCACGGTCACACCGGGCTTCGAGGGGACGATCAAGAACACCGCCGTGATCAGCGATCCGATGATTGCCGAGCCGGTCAGCATCACGGCTGCAACGAATGTCACCGATCACCCTATCTTCGAAATCAGCAAGAAGGCCTCACCTGCCCTACCCGGCAAGAACAAACCCCTCACCTACGAGCTGGTGGTCACCAATGTGGGGCAGGATGCAGTGAATACGCCCATCACCATCACCGACTTTGTGCCTACCGATACAACCTTCCTCAACGCAGGTCAGGGTGGCACCATTACCGAAGGTGTTGTTACTTGGTACAGCTCGGTTGACCTTGGGTTTGAAGAGACAACAACATTTACCTTCAGCGTGAATGTCGGGGACGTGCCTTCGGGCACCGTGATCAATAACGATACCTACCTGGTGGTGAGCCCGGAGGATATCCACGCCGGCACTCCGTATACTACCACGGTGGTTGACCCGATCTTCATCCTGTCCAAGAGCGTCTTTCCAGACCCACCTGGCTCGAACAATGAGATGACTTACACGCTGACGATATTAAATCTAGGCTCGAAGGCGACCGACCTGGTGATCACCGACACCGTCCCTGCGGACGTAGAATACAGGCGCGGAGGTGATTATTCAAATGGGGTCGTCACCTGGCACATGCCCAGCCTTGACACGCGGCAATCAGCGCAAGTGACTTTTACCGTCTATATCAGCGATATTGCAGATATCCTCTTGTTGAATGGGGACTATAACGTGTGCAGCGCGGAAGGTGCTTGTGCCTCAGGTATTCCCGTCTCAAGCCTGATTGTAGGACCGACTTTTGAGGCGACTGCCACTCTAGACCCCATCGCCAAAAAGCCAGGCGGCGGCACGGGACCTGTGACGCCAACGTTAACTGTGCGCAACCTGGGACCGGGTAATGCATTGGATGCCACCGTGCTGATCAATTTCGGTCGGATCAGCATCAGTATGAATGACATGATGGTGATACCACCGGATGCAGGAACGTTAGTCGAGGGTCCACCCTGTAATGAGGGATATCCATGTACGAATTTTACCTGGACCGGAGATCTGGCAGTCGGCGAGGTGATCACCTTTACCACCATCGAAGGACAGAGCACGATTGGTGGTGGAGAAGGGACGCACTATACCGCCACAGTAGTCATCACCGATGAGTTGAGTGGTTTCTTTACCGAACCCATCACCGCCACGGCAATCGGGCATATCACCCACTTTGCCAACCTGGTCCCGACCAAATCTGCCCCACCTCAAATTGGACCCGGGCAGACCATGACCTATACGATCCAGGTGTTTGACAGCGGGCTCAGCACCGAGGAACCACCCCCACCCGTCCTGACGGAGACCGTTCCGGCGAGCGTGACTCTGCTCAGCGTCAGTGATGGCGGGACGTGGGAAACCGTTGACGGTCGCGAGGTCATCACCTGGGAGCTGCCGCCCATGGGTCCGGGCGATTACCTTTACCGATCATTCGAAGTGCAAGCCAACCCCGACCTGGTAAGCGGGACGCTGATCATCAATAATGATTACCGCACCACATGGTTTGAGAGCGAGCTCCCCGGCACATTATCCAACCTGGGTGAGCCGGTAACAACCACCGTGCACGAGGTGGGATTGATCGACTCGTATAAGACCGTTACACCCACCCTGGCGCTGCCGGGGACTGGGACGGTCTTGACCTATGTAGTGCACGTGGTGAACTCAGGACCGTATGACCTGAGCGGCGTGCAGGTGAGCGATATCTTCCCATGGGAACACACCACCTACCAGCGAGACGCGGTGGCGAGTGAAGGAAGCCTCAGCAGCGATATCGTCAGCTTAAAGTGGATCGGCGATGTCGCCTCGAATTCGGAGCAGCTGATCACCTTCACGGTGGTGGTAGATGATTTCTTCGAAGGGGTGGTGACGAATACCGCCACCATCAGTCACGAGAGCATGCTGCAGGATAAGGTGGTAAAGGCAGTGGCCTATATCACCGATAAACCCGTGTTGCGTATCACCAAGACGGCCTCGCCAGACCTGGTAACGGTGGGAAGTCCACTGCTGTACCAGATCAAGGTGAGCAACCTTGGGCAGCAGGCAACTTTGCTGGTGATCACCGATACCATCCCGGTGAATACGTCATATATTCTCGGGAGCGCCAGCTCAGGTGGAATGCTGGTAGGCGATCAGGTTCAGTGGTATCTACCTGTGCTTAACCCGGGTGAATCATTGACGCTGACCTTCCAGGTTAAAGTCCTGGGTGGGAATGAGATCACCAATGCCAGCTATGCAGTCCGCTGCGATGAAGGCGTGTCTGCCTATGGCGAACCGGTTACAACCCGGGTGAGCTACCCGATGAGGTCGGTGCTACTGCCATTCACATTTAAGAGATAGCAAAGTTGATAAACTTGGTGCACCCCGGTTGAATAAGCCGGGGTGCATTTGTTTTACCTTTGACAATCTGATTAACCCTGCTATAATTCCCGAAACCGGCCGGTCGGAGTATGTGACCGCATTATTGTTAAATCTGCCAGGATCAATACTCTCAGGACAGTACCTTTTTGGTGAGACAAAGGGTTGGGGTAGCGTGAAAGGCAGAATAAAACAGGCTCGCTCAAGGAGGACGTGGCATGATTTCGGTAGAACTGCTTAGAATGTATCCTTTTTTTGGTAAATTGGGTTACGAGCAATTAAAAGAACTGGCGATGATTGCAAACGAAATTGAGCTGCAGGATGACCAGGTGGTCATTGAGGAGGGCAAGCCCGCGGACGCGCTGTTTTTCCTGTTGGAAGGCAGTGTGGCGCTATACCACCCGGTGGCAAGCCCGCATACGACAGGCGGCAGAGCAGAAGTTGTGGTTTGTGAGATCAACCCGGGCGAGCCGTTCAGCATCTCTGCCCTAATCGAGCCGCACGTGCTGACCTCCACCGGGCGAAGCACGGGGGTCAGTCGGGTGATCCGCCTGGCAGTTGAGGACCTAAAAGCGGCGTTCGATAAGGATGCTCGCCTGGAGTGCATGATGGTGCGCTGTGTGGCGGAAGCGGCAATGGGACGCTTGAACTCCACACGCGTCCAGCTGGCAGCCGCATACGCCTAAATTAAAATATCAATCATGAGTAGCCCCGATGAGGGGCTATTTTGGTTGGTGGGCCCAGTAGGGATCGAACCTACGGCCAAACGGTTATGAGCCGTCCGCTCTGCCGCTGAGCTATGGGCCCATGTT
>JBGPBQ010000117.1:0-11981 GCA_041481345.1 Anaerolineae bacterium | reverse complement strand
CAGTCCAGTCGAAAAATATAATTCCCCGGTAAATATCCTATCTATTATATTCCTTGTAGCAATAACCATATCGCTCATTGGGGGAAATATCCGTTGGGTTATCAACGCTCAGGATCAAGCATCTCTTCCTGCCCAGATTGGAGGCTGGCTGCTTTATGTTCTTCCCATTGGTTTAATTCTGTATATGCAGGCGTTGATTAAAGACACGCGCTGGTTAAAAATTATTGTGTGGGTGTTTATTCTTCTGGGTTCAATATTTATTATTAGTTTATTACCGGTGTTTAACTTCATATCTCGTTTAAATTTTATTGTTCCGGGAAGTGTTGAGTCAATGTATTGGACCTGGCTTGCTGCAATCGTGTTTGGACAGTTGATCTTCAACAAAGAATTGCATATCCTTTATAGAATTGCCTTGGGATTATTAATGATCGCAATTTTCGCGACAGGCTTATCTTCCAGTCGAAGAGAATGGACATCTGGTTGGCTGCCACCATTACTAGCCGTTGGGACAATCCTATGGCTTCGTTCTTGGCGTATTGGTCTGCCGGTCACTCTATTGGCTCTTATAGTGGTCGCGATATCAAAGTCATCGTTCTTTAATGAGTTCGTATTTTCATCCAATCAATATAGTATTTATTCACGCTTTGCAACTTATCCGATTTTGTTCAAATTGATCCAAGCTAATCCAATCATCGGGTTAGGTTTTGCTAATTATTCTCACTATACATCCCTCTATCCCATATTGGGTTGGTTTGTAAGCTTTAATTCACATAACAACTATATGGATATCATTGCTCAAACAGGATTTGTGGGTTTGATCATATTCTTCGGTTTAATTATTACCATTTGGTTGCAAGGATGGAAAATCCGAAAACAAGAAGTTGATGGGTTTAGTAGCGGATATATCTACGCTTGTTTAGGTGGGCTGGTTGGTATGCTCGCTTCTGGGATGTTCGGAGATTGGTTTTTACCGTACTTGTATAACATTGGCATACCTGGGTTTCGTTCCAGTGTATTTGGATGGATATTCTTAGGTGGGTTATTGGCTTTAGTACGAATCATCGACAAACAAAAAAAAGAAAATCATTCAGTTCAAGTATCAAACTTCTCCCCCTAACAGGGGGAGAAGTGGGGTTTTTAGGATAAGGGTGATTCTCTTTTCATTATGAGTGTCAATTCGTTTTTTACAAGAGTATTCTCATTCAATGCATTAAAGATTATCGATCGACAAAGAACATCAACATTCCGAAATATTCTTTGTGGGATCTCTCAGATAAAAAATGAACGCGAACACAGATGAAAACAATATAGTATTGAAAAAAATATTCATTCATAATTTCGCATCTATTTTTTCCTTGAATTTCCTGATATTTCCAACCTATTTACTTAAACACATGAATTATGTATAATCCGCTTGATGATAAAAAGAATTGCTTTCTTTTTCAAGCGTACAAATTATTTTGCATACGCCCCTTATTTCGGTGCCGTACTTATTGGTTTGGTTTTGTTTTTTACAATTATTTCACCAATTAGGGATAGATATTATTCCATAAAAACTGCAAGAGCTAGTGATCTCAGCCAAGGTACTCAGGAATATCGTATTTATATCCCCATTATATACAACTCAAATTACTCAGATATTACAATTGTAAATATTCCGTACATTGAAAATGACCAGGGAGAATTGCTCCCAGAAGAAGCCGCTGTATTTTGGTTTGGAAAGGTCACACCCACAGATAATTCAGTCGATGTTCGGATAGGCTACGAGCAGTGGGGACTTTGGGTACGTGTTTCAGTTATCGACCGCAGGTTATGGTATGACGAATCCCCAACACCAGAAAACCTTACCAAATGGGATTCAGCAAGCCTGTTCTTGAATGTTGATGGAAATATCAGCAATTTTACGCTTGCAAATACCTACCGGTTCGATGCTCAAATGAACTGGGCGGGATCAAGAGAAAATTGGCAGGCAGCCTATCGGGCTAGTAATGAAGGTTGGTCGTTAGAACCCATTTATTTTCTTACTTATTCAGCTTGGTGGGGATCCCAGCCGAATGACGATAATATAGACGACCGGGCTTGGACAGTTGTGTATAGTATTCCATTTCAATCGCTAGGATTATCCAGCCCGCCTCCTGAAGGCACCAAGTGGCGCCTGAGTCTTCAAGTACACGACCGGGATGATTCTGCTGGAACACCTATCTCGGATAAAGTCTGGCCGGAGAGTATGATACCGAATTCTCCCATCACGTGGGGAACAGTTCACTTCGGGTTACCTGCCTACACTCCGCCACAAGCTTCAAATCTACAAATGTATACCTTGCGAAATGGATTAAATGGGATTACGGTAACAGATGGAATGGTCGGGGGAGGCACATTATGTGGGAGTGGATTGGATTTTTGGAGCGAATGGGGAGATCACAGCTACCCGGGAGTACGGGAGCTCAACGTCCAAAATCAGGGGAACATAGATGATTGGCCTTGTTTCTCGAAAACCTATATTACCTTTCCGCTCGACAGTTTACCGCCTGGAATGGAAGTAATTACTGCCAGCTTAACCCTTCATCAGGTAGGGAATTCTACTGGGTTTCCAGATGATCCACCCAAAGCCCTCAACTCGCTGATCCAGGTATCGGAAATTCACCAGGATTGGGATCCCGCCATGCTTTCGTGGAATAATGCCCCTCAACCTTTTGAAAATCTAAGCAGAGCATGGGTGGGATCAATTGATCTGCCTGACGTAGGCATTGCCCGGACTTGGGATGTAAGCATGCTTGCAGCCAGAGCTTATGCAGCTGGTGAACCACTAAGATTGGCTCTATACTCAGCTGATATTTACGGACCGCATGGAAAATATTTCTTTTCTTCAAACAGTACTGATTGGGATGGAGATTGGCGTCCAAGTTTGAAAATTACCGTTGGTAATCCATAAACTTAGGTACAGTGCAATAAATAAACAGTTACGATACATGCATCTCAATTGTGCTCGTTAGAATTCTCCTGGTATCATATAACTCAATATTCCTTAGAGATATTCACATTGGCATATCATATTATCGCTTAGGCCAAGAATCCTTTGGTAAATATATATAAGTTATGGCTCGGATGTAGATAGAGATCAATTCCTCATGGACTTCGCACAAATCTCTAAAGATCTCTCGGTCATTATTATTAATTGGAATACCAGACAGATGCTGGCACAGTGCTTACGATCTGTGAAAGATAATCTCAATGACCTGAGTATTGAGACGTTCGTTGTTGACAATGGCTCTACCGACGGCAGTGCAGAACTGGTTCGCACAGAGTTTCCTGAAGTCACCTTGATCGAAAATCGCGAGAATCTAGGTTTCGCAAAAGCGAATAATCAGGCAATCCGTCTTAGCCAGGGAAGATATATTTTATTGTTTAATAGTGATGCTTTTTTGACACCGAATGCTATTCAAAGGATGATCAATGTGATGGAATTTGATTTATCCATCGGAATTGCCGGTGCTCATCTAGTTTACCCCGATGGTCGCTCACAAGTATCTCACGGACCACTTCCAACCTACTGGTCCGAGGTTGGCAGCCTATTTGGTTTGGACAAGTTGCAGAAAGAAAAAGTTAATCATCGTGTCATTGAGGAAACTGGTACAGTAAGTGGCGCATGCATGTTGGTTCGGAAAACCTTGTTGGACCAAATTGGATTGCTTGATGAAGCCTTTTTTATGTTCAGTGAAGAGGTCGATCTCTGTAATCGTTGTCACAAGGTGGGTGCGAAGGTCGTGTATGTAGAATCAGCGACCGTAATTCATACTCACGCTGGGAGCACAGGTCAGACGGTCCAGCGTATTATGCGTCTCTATTCTGGCAAGCTTTTGTATTTCTACAAGCATTTTGGTCCCAATATAGAGAAGCGTTTAAAGCGCATGATGCTGATCGCATCGATGCTAAAAGGTTTGATCTATCGAATGATTCGAGTAATCAGCCTGGGCCGAATTCGAAAAGACGAATTCTGGAGAGCTGTCTCGAAGGAATTATCAGCAATGTCTTAATGGGCGAGATTCTGTTCCTCTCTCAGCTCCTTCCATATCCAACAAATGCCGGTCCAAAGGTACGTTCGTATTACGTCCTGCGTCACCTCGCCCGAAAGCACCGAGTGACATTACTGGCGTTTTCCCGACCGGACGATACCCCAGAGGCTGTCCAGCATCTGCGTGAAATCTGCGATGATGTCCACTTGATAATGATGCATCGCAGCCTAATTCGAAATATCCTAGCCATGGTAGTCAGTCTGTTGAAAGGGGTGTCATTCATTATCCAGCGTGATTTTGTACCTGAGATGGCGAAAACAGTCGAACGGTTACTTCTATCCAAGCAATTTGATGTAATCCATGCCGACCAGTTATGGATGGCACAATATGCATTAAAGGGAAAACAAGTCGCACCTAACGCCCAGCTTGTACTCGACGAACATAATGCTTGTTTCCAAATTTGGCAGAGACTGGCTGTTGGGGAGCACAATCCATTGAAGCGCTTGTTGCTGGAGCGTGAGTGGCGCAGCTTGCGAGCATACGAAGCTTATGCCTGTGCCCATTTCGACCACGTGGTAAGCGTCACTGCTGAAGACCAAAATATCTTACAGCGGTTGGTGCAATCTCAGCAGAAGCGAACCGGACAACTCGCCTTTCACAAAACAAATGAACGCTTTCTGACCATCCCGATTTGTGTCGATACAGAGTCAATTATTCCAGTTCAGCCAATCTTTGGGGCATTGGACGTGCTTCACCTGGGCACAATGTTCTGGATGCCAAATGTTGAAGGAGTGCTATGGTTTGCCCGCCAGGTATGGCCAAAAGTAGTCGCTAGGGTTCCCCAGGCAACTTTCACCATAGCAGGGAAAAACCCACCCGCTGAGATCCGTGGACTCACTAAAAACCAGATTGGGAGGTCATCCATCCAGGTGATGGGTTATGTTCCAGATCCTCAACCGTACCTGGAGAGGGCAGGTGTTTTCATCGTTCCGCTTCTCTCAGGAGGTGGGATGCGGGTGAAGATTGTCGATGCATGGCGTTGGGGTTTACCTATTGTCTCCACAAGTATCGGTGCAGAGGGAATCCGCAACCTGCCAGGTGAAAATATCATGATCGCAGACGACCCCGAGGCTTTCGCACTAGCCGTTGTAAAAGTGCTCCAGGAGCCGGATTTTGCGCAGCGATTACGGATGAATGGTCGGCGTTGGGTGGAAGAAAATTATGATTGGCGCACGGTCTATTCTGAATGGGATTCAATATACAATGCATATTCCAACAACCATACTGTGGGCTAGATAATCATAATACAAAATTATTGCTCCCAATTTGATATTATCGAAAATCACTACAGACCTGCTTAAAATTAACAAAGATCAGACGTTGACAACCTAATTTCATCTAAGCAATGCATATTATTAAAGTTCATTTCGTTCAATGGGTAGTAAAAGAATTAATCGTGGAACAATAATGACAAAACTTCATCGTCGTTGGTTGATCGCAATCATCTTGATCTCGATCATCCTGCGTCTTGCCTCGGCAATTTACATGGGAAACCAAGTGACTGATCTACCCGGCACTTATGATCAAATTTCTTATGATAGCCTGGCAAGGCGAGTAGCAACCGGTCATGGCTTTAGTTTTGGACAACCTTGGTGGCCAGCGACTGCAGCAAATGCGCCTACTGCACACTGGTCTTTTCTATACACTTTATATCTGGCCGCTGTATACGGTTTGTTCGGTTTTACACCTCTGGTTGCCCGCATAATTCAGGCCATTTTAGCTGGTATTTTAATGCCGTTACTATTATTTAGGTTAGGAAACCGGGTTTTTGGGCCGGTTGTCGGATTGATTGCGGCAGCCATATCAGCTATTTATATATATTTTTTCTATTATGCTGCTTCCTTGATGACTGAAACTTTCTTTATCCTCGGTATTCTCTGGTGCTTTGATATCGCGATCGGTATCCGCTATACCCAAAATCCACGCATGAGACAATGGATTTTATTAGGATTCGCGATGGCGATAACTACTCTCATAAGGCAAACTTTCTTGCCTGTAATAGGGCTCATTGGTTTGTGGCTTTGGTATGCTGCGCAAGATCTGCGAATTAAGATAGTCAAAGGTTTTGCATTATCGATTCTTATCCTGATTCTCGGGATTTTACCCTGGACCATCCGCAACTATAGGGTTTTTCACCAATTTGTCCTTCTGAATACGAATGCAGGCTATGCTCTTTATTGGGCTAATCATCCAATATTTGGGACGAACTTTTCGAATGAATTGCCTCAAGGTGTAACATGGGCTTCCATGATTCCCCAAGACTTATCTGGGATGGATGAAGCCAGTATAGAAAAGGAGTTAATGCGTCGCAGTCTTCAATCAATATTGAACGATCCAGGTCGTTATATTTTATTATCACTCAGTCGGATTAAAGAACAGTTTAAATTCTGGCCGACACCTGACAGCCCACTTATCAGTAATTTATCAAGGGTCGGATCGTTTGGCTTATTCCTACCCTTCATGTGTTATGGCACCTTGCTAGTGATTTTTAGACCAAAGAAGTACAAGCTCTTTGACGATTCTGATTTTGGAGGTAAGTACTCACGAATTTCTGCATGGTTGAAATCACCTGTCGCATTATGGTTGGTTTTTTTCTGCCTCTATACGATCATGCATTTAGCCTCATGGGCCGCAATCCGTTACCGGTTACCAACTGATGCAGTGATGATTATTTTCGCGGCAGTGGGAATAGTTGCTCTATACGATTGGTTTATGGTGAAACTTGGTAACAAGACAAAAGGTGTTCAGGAAGAAGTAGTATATAAGGAATGATCTTTACATAGCATGGGCTTATTTGCTGATTTGTAGAATCAAGATTTAGGATTCTTGATAAATCAGTGAACAATTGAGGGGGTAATACTAATCGTAAACAAGTTGTTTAGACAATAATTTCAATCAAAGCTTCGTAATTTCCAACTTCCCATCTCGATTTTTGATAGTTTAGAAACGAATGAAGATTTTATATATCGCTCCTTACCTTCCTAGTTCGTTGCGTATACGACCCAATCGATTAATCCGATACCTTTCCAAAAAACATGAGATTACTGTTGTAGGTCTAGTCCATCCTGCATGGACCAAGCGATTCCTGAACGATTTGAGGCCATTTTGCAAAGATTTATACGCCATCGATTTGAATCGGTACTCCTGCATAGTTAAAAGTCTTCTAGCATTGCCTTCTAGAAAACCAATGTCTGTTGCTTATTTTTCATCCAGTACAATGGAGTCCCAAGTCAAACGTTTGGTAAAAGAATCGAAATTCGATCTAATTCATACCGAATTTATTCGGGCTGCACCATACTCAGCAGATTTACATGGCCTACCTAAATTATTTGACTCTGTGGATAGCTTAACGCTTGCTTATGAACGCGGTTGGAGAAATCGTTATGGTACTTTATCCAACCGGATTATCGCGTATGAAGAATGGTTAAAAATGCGTAGTTATGAACCGAAAATGATCCGTGCGTTTGACCAGGTGATCGTGAGCTCTCCAATTGATCAAAAATATCTCACATCAGATTCTGGAACCAATGTCGAAGTTATTCCAAATGGGGTTGATCAGGAATATTTTAAATGGGACGACCAAGAAAGAGATGAAAACTCCATTGTGTTTGTAGGACAGATGAATTACTATGTAAATGTCGACAGCGTTCTACATTTCTACAATTCCGCTTTCAATAAAATTCAGAAACAAAATCCCAAAATTCATTTTTCGATTGTAGGTGCTGATCCCAAAAAATCTATCTCTAATTTAGTCAAAAATCCATCAGTCGAGGTTACTGGATATGTGCCCGATATTCGACCTTATATCACCAGGGCTGCTGTTTTTGTTTGTCCTATGGTGTGTGGGTCGGGAATACAAAATAAGATTCTTCACGCAATGGCGATGGGTACACCGGTCGTAACAACATCTCTTGCAATCCAAGCACTCGAGGTAAAAGATGGAGAGCATTTATTGGTTGCGGATGATCCACAGCAATTTGCTGAAGCAGTCACCTCACTATTAAAAAATAAAAATTTGCAGAAGCAGTTAAGTATAAACGCCAGAAACTATGTTCATGAACATCATGACTGGGATGCAATCGGGCAGAAACTTGAAGCAGTTTATAGAAGGATGCTTTAAGTTGGTGATGGTAGAAACCGTGAAAGAAACAGATTACCTTCACCTAAAATGTAGGGGCTGGATCAAAAAAGAATCCTTTTTTTAGTGAACCGGATAGAATTTTACTTTACATAACTGTAATGTCGATAGCGAGGATTTACGAAGTTCGTGCACTATAATTGGATCAAGGACTACATTTCTTTGTTATGTCTGCAGCATAAAAGACACAATTGTATAAACTAGCCGTCCAAAAATATAAATTATCACTCTTATGTTGGATTCGGGAATACGGCATGATTTTTATTTTTGGCGCTTAAGAAATATATATATAGATCTTTTACTAGAGCTGGCATTCCTAGGTGGATAGTTTAATCAGCAGATTTCTTCTTGACCCATAAATATGACGATCTATGTGAGGATGAGGTATGACGATTGAGGAACAAATCAAGGAGTATATTTTAAGAAATTTGCTTTACAGCAGTAATGGTTTCCCATGCAGTGATGAAGAATCCTTTCTTGATCATGGAATCATCGATTCAATGGGAATAATGCAGTTAGTTTTATTTGTTGAAGAAAATTTCAAAATCTCTATTGAAGATTGGGAAATTACACCAATGAATTTTGATTCGGTTTCTCAGCTGGCAGGATATGTGCGAAGCAAGCTAAAAGTGGCTGACTAAGCGAACAGATCAATTTCGGCTCGGTATTATTTCCTGAAACACTTTAGTCCATCTCATGGCCGTTCCTGCTCAACTTCTTTAAAATTACGTGGAGCTCAGCACTTACCGAAGCAGCAGTGTTGATGCATTACCGCCTGAATCCAGAAGATTTATTGCTTCCGAGATCTGTAGCGTTCCTAGGTGAGATTCCGAAGACAACATTGGGAAATATTATTAATAAAAAACTAGCTGGACAAGAAAAAACTATTTTACTGAAGAGGCTGATCAAAAGGTGAATTTATGATCATGAACCAATTGCTTTCAATTGATCCCTCTATCGAAGCGGATCGAATAATTAAACAACTTCAGGTAATTGTCCACCAGAACATGCACCGTTACGGAGCGGTGGTGGGAATCAGCGGTGGGATCGACTCTTCGGTCGTCCTCGCATTATGTGTGCGGGCCTTTGGACCTGATCATGTTATTGCCGTAATGATGCCAGAAAAAGATTCTAGTCCAGAAACCCGCCATATTTCAAAAATGCTAGCTGAGCATTATCAGGTTGCTTCAGTCCTCGAAGAGATCACCCCAGTCCTCACCGCATTCGGATGTTACATGCACAGAGATGAAGCGATCCAGGTACTATTCCCCGAATACGATCCAGAAGCTGGTTACAGATGTAAAATCGTTCTCCCTCCCAATCTTCTGAATAGCGACATTTTGAATTTCTTCTCACTGACGATTACAGATTCCGAGGGTCATGAAAAATCAATCCGTTTACCATTAAAGGAATATCTAAAAATTGTTGCTTCAACAAATATGAAGCAACGAACCCGCATGGTATTTTTATATTATCATGCTGAAATAAATAATTACGTGGTAGCTGGAACTGCGAATAAGGACGAGCATGAACTGGGATTTTTTGTCAAGTATGGGGATGGAGGCGTTGATATAGCACCAATTGCCCATCTATACAAAACACAGGTTTACCAATTAGGAGAATACCTGGAAGTCCCCGAAATCATCAGGAATCGTCCTCCAACCACAGATACCTACAGCGCGGGCAGTACGCAACAGGAGTTTTTCTACCGGCTGCCGTTTTCGCTGCTTGATATGCTGTGGTGTGCACAGGAAAATTGTCTGTCTATAACCGAGGCTGCCGCGCTGACGGGACTGACAGAAATTCAGGTCCAAAGAGCATGGGACGATATATTGCGAAAAAAGCGTACAACCGAATACTTGCGAATGCAGCCCATTCGTATTCCATCAGAAATTAGTTAGTTGACTTTTCAATATGCCATAAAACCTGATCTCAACGTATAGAACAATTATTTTCTTTCACATTCTCATTTATTCAAAGAATAACATGTTTTTTGTCACATAAATGAACATATCAGTTTACTAGCAGCGAATACAATAAAATTGTAAACAATGAAATACCTCATAAAGAAGATTGAGCCAAGGGATTACTACAGGTATATAATGTTATCAAATAGAATGTTGTGAAAGCTAAAGCTTCATTTCGTCGGATAGCTTATTTCTATTGGTAAACGGAGACCATTCATGGAATTACGTCAATATTTTAGGATTGTCTGGAAGTGGTGGTGGTTAATTTTGGTTTCGGTTATTATTGCGTCTGCTGCGAGCTATTTCGCAAGTAGAAAAGTCGTGCCTTTATATCGTTCCAAGGCCACATTAATGGTCGGCAAGGTCATTCAGAATCCCGATCCCAGTTCTGCTGAATTTTATACAGGTCAGCAATTAGCCGACACATATGTTCAAATGGCCACGCGAGAACCGGTGCTAAAAGCAGCGGTGGAAAGTCTCGGTTGGCAGGTCAACTGGGAGTACATTGCTGGACAAGTCAAAGCGATTGTTGTTCCACAAACTCAACTAATCGAGATCTACACTACAAATAGCGATCCAGCCATGGCAAAAGCGCTTGCAGATACTATCGCTCAACAGCTCATTCACCTAAGCCCCTCAGGTACAAACCAGGTTAACCAGGACCAATTACAATTTATTCAGGCACAATTGGATGATTTGACTAAAAAAATTAGTTCAGCTCAGAAAGCAGTAAAGGATTTAAACGTTAAATTGGATGCATCCAACAGTGCCAGGGATATTCAGGATTTACAGAACCAGATCAGTATCCAGGATACAAAAATATCCAATTGGCAAAGCACGTACGCCGAACTGTTGAAAACTACACAGGGCGGGGATGTGAATACCCTGAATATTGTCGAAGAAGCAAGCATTCCAAGCGTACCATTCACACCCAACACCCGTATGAATGTCTTATTGGCCGCAGCAGTTGGGCTGGTTCTAGCTGTCGGCGGTATTTTTTTGATCGAATATTTGGATGATACAGTTCGGGCATTAGATGACACTCAATCCTTAGTGAATCTACCAACCCTCGCCAAAATTGGCCGAATCAATGGCAGTAGAAACGATAACAAATTGATTGCGCTGGAAAATCCACTTTCGCCTGAGGTTGATCCCTTTAGAATGCTCCGGATGAACATCCAATCCATATCAAATTGGCAACCTTTACGAACGATATTGTTCACCAGTGCTGAGCCTTCGGTCGGCAAGAGTGTGACTGTATCGAATCTTGCGATCGTAATGGCTCAATTTGGAGAACGGGTGATATTGGTCGAAGCTGATTTAAGAAAACCCTCAATTCACAAACTCTTTGGAATCAGTAATGATATCGGTTTAAAGGATTTGATAATGAAATCCAATTTAATGGTATCGGATTGTTTAAAAGCGACGAAAATTGAGAATTTAAAAATCCTTACCTGTGGTTCTGGAGAGTTCAGTTCTGTTGAGGTACTCGGATCAGAACAAATGAAAAATATCATCAAGGAATTAAGCTTTTTAGCTGATATTGTTCTTTTTGACGGCCCACCAGCACTGATGTTCTCTGACTCGTTTTTACTAGGAAAACAAGTGAATGGAGTGATTATCGTCTCACGGGCAGGGAGAACTCGTACGGAATTATTAGTAAGGACTGTAAACGATTTACGTTTGGCAGGAATTAACTTGGTGGGTGTTGTGATACATCAACTGAAAAAGAGTGATATGCAGAGGTACAGGTATTACAGGGATTACTCTGAATCAGTGAAGAATCGGAAGAAGGTCAATCCT
>JBGPBQ010000116.1:0-11994 GCA_041481345.1 Anaerolineae bacterium | reverse complement strand
TGAGACGTTATGTGATCATCTTCATTTTGGTTATTGTCAGCACTTTCGTAATACACGAATGGTTAATGCTTGTTCACTTGTTCCCGCGTGAAGCCAGCATTCAATCGATAGCCGTTGATCAGCTTTTCCATGTTCATTTATGGGTGATTTCTTTCCTATTCTCCTTGATCATGGTCACCCTGATCTACAGCCTTATCGTATTCCGCCGCCGCAAGGGAGAGACGGGTGATGGCGCTTATTTCACTGGAAATTCCACACTTGAAATGACCTGGACCGCCATCCCACTGATGGCAGTGCTCGTCCTGGCATACGCCGGGGCGAAAACACTTGGCTCCATCCGCGTGATTGATCCAAGCGCTCTACAGGTAAAAGTAACTGCAGGTCAATGGTATTGGCGCTACCAATATCCTGAGTTTGGCGTCACGAGCTCCGATTTGTATTTACCAGTCAACCGTCAGATCGACTTACAGATGACCTCCGTGGACGTGATCCATTCCTTTTGGGTGCCAGAGTTCCGCGTTAAACAGGATATCATCCCCGGACGGACGGTCGATTTACGCGTCACCCCCTCCCTGATTGGTGAATATACAGTGCGCTGTTCGGAGCTGTGCGGGTTGAGGCACGCTTATATGGAAGGTAAAGTCAATGTCGTCTCCCAGGGTGATTTCGATAATTGGATTTCGCAGCAGCAGTCGGCGGCGCCAGAAAGACCGGAGCTGCGCGGTCAGCAGCTCGCCCAAGACTATGGGTGCGTTAACTGTCACTCCGCAGATGGGTCACCCAAAACCGGACCTACCTGGCTGCACCTGTACGGATCGACGGTGAAATTGACTGATGGGTCTTCGGTCACCGCAGATGATAATTATTTAAAAACCTCCATCAATAATCCAAACATTCAAGTAGTGGTAGGCTTCCCAGCGAACATGATGCCTGATTTTTCCACTGTCCTGGACCAGACCATGGTCGAATCACTGGTGGCATACATCAAAACCCTGAAGTAGCGGAGGCGCTATGAGGAAATTCTATTCCATCGGGTTGGTACGCGGTCTCCTATGGCAGATCTTGGGGACAGCCATTGGTATTGGTATCCTCACTGGAATACGTTACCTGCTTGGCCTCACCCCTTGGAAACCTGAATCGGCATGTGTGTTCGGAGCCTTGCTTGGGGCACTCTTCTTCGTCTTTGGCATTGGCGCTGTGGATGGCTGGATTAAGATGGCTGCCGGGAAGGAAGCTCCAGAGCCGGATGAATCCAGCTGGGGCCGATCGCGCTATTTCGGCGTCTCGCTCGACCATAAGGTGATTGGAATTCAATATTTGATCTTATCGCTGGTCTTGATGGTGGTGGGTGGGACGTTTGCCATGATCTTCCGCTCCGAGCTCGCTAACACCGGGATGCAGTTCCTAACATTGATGGAATACAACACCTTAATGTCTTTGCACGGCATGGTGATGATCATCGGCATCCTGGTGGGAGTCGCCGCCTTCATGAACTATCTCATCCCCATGATGATCGGTGCCCGAGATATGGCTTTCCCACGCCTGAATGCATTTGCATTTTGGTTGGCAGTCCCTGCCAGCATCATCCTGCTTTCGAGCATGGCATTGGGCGGCTTTGACACTGGCTGGACCGGCTATCCACCACTTTCCGTTCGAGCACCCATCGGGATACAGATGTTCTTCCTGGGGGTTTCCCTGGCAGGCATGGGAACGATCCTGAGCTCACTCAACGTCATCACCACTGCCCTGCGTATGCGTGCCAAGGGCATGACCGGTTTTCGCCTACCTATCTTCGTATGGGGCGCTCTCGCCACCTCCCTGATCAGCCTGACTGCTACCCAACTTATCGGTCTATCCTTCCAGATGGTCATGTTTCAGCGATTATTTGGGATGGGCTTTTTCGACCCCGTAAAAGGCGGAAACCCGATCCTGTTCCAACACCTGTTCTGGTTCTATTCGCACCCAGCAGTCTACGTTTTCGTTCTGCCAGGCTTGGGTATCATTAGTGAGCTGTTGCCTGTGTTTGCTCGCAAGCCGTTATATGGGTATAAGTGGGTTGCCATTTCTTCGTTTGGGATTGCCCTGATCGGCTTCCTGGTATGGGGGCACCACATGTTCGCTTCGGGCATGGCGGAGTACTTGCGGGTCCCATTTATGTACAGCACCCTGCTGGTAGCAGTTCCCACCGGGGTAAAGTTCTTCTCCTGGTTGGGCACGCTGTGGCGGGGCAAAATCGTCTTCCCGGTTCCCATGTTGTTCGTCCTGGCAGGAATTGTAGTGTTCCTGCTCGGAGGTCTCACGGGTCCGCCTAATGCCACCATCGCCACTGATCTGCAGCTGACGGATACGTATTTCATCGTCGGTCATTTCCATGACACGATGTTCGGCGGTTACATCTTTCCATTCTTCGCCGCCATCTATTACTGGTTCCCCAAAATGACCGGCAAGCGTTTGAATGAAACCCTGGGCAAGGTCCATTTCTGGTTGATGACCCCTGCCTTCATCACTCTTTCTACCTTAATGATGCGCATCGGTCTGCTTGGGATGCGCCGCCGTATCGCAGATTATGACCCCTCCCTGGGTGTCACCATCGACAACCGTGTGATGACCGTGGCCGGTTTCCTTATCGCCCTGAGTATCCTGACATTCTTCATCAATGCATTTTGGAGCCTGCGCCATGGTGAGATAGCCACAGGTAATGTTTGGAACTCACGCTCGCCAGAATGGCAGGTGCCTTCGCCCATGCCGATCCACAATTATGATAAACCTCTTGAGGTGGTTGGAGAGCCATACGATTATGGGCTACCAGACTCAGTGTATGTGAAATTCATCGAGGAGGAGTGACATGGAGCACCCGTCCAAATCCTCCGTATTGCAGCTCGGAATACTGGTTTTTGGGGCTCTGGCAATCCTCACCGCGGTCGAATTTGTCATCGCACTGACGACCAATCTGTGGCAGGTGCTGGCAATCATCCCGTTTGTTAAAGCCGGGCTGGTGCTGTATTACTACATGCACATCTCCCGTCTGTTCGAAAATGATGAGGACGTTGATAAAGAATCTTTTGCTTACAAGCTTGCGACCAACCGCATCGGGTTGTGGTTATTCCTGCTTTCTGACCTGTTCATTTTCGGCGGCTTAATGATTTCGCGCATTAACCTGCTTGGTCTAACTCGTCCCGATTTGATTCAGTTCCTTGGCCTGGGGGTAACCACCATTTTGTTGATCTCGTCGTTTTTCGCCAACCGGGCTGAAGTATCAATGGAATATGGTGACCGCAAACAGTTCCTGGTCAGTATAACCTTCACCATGACCCTTGGCATACTCTTCCTAATCGGCGTCTTGGGCGTGGAATGGCGCCTGGCACCCTTTGGTCCATCGACCAACCTGGCAGGTGCGATTTTTTATGTCATGACCGGCTTCCATGCCTTCCATGTACTGAGCGGTGTGATTTTCCTGGCGATCGTGCTGCGCAATGGCGCTCATGGGCTCTATTCCAGCGAAAAGCATTGGGGGGTTGAAGCCTCGGTGGTGTACTGGCACTTCGTTGATGTTGTCTGGTTCTTCTTTTACCCGGCACTCTACCTAATTGGCACCCTGGCGAAGTAGCGATCGGTTATTCGACATAACAAGGAGTGTATGAACCGAAAATACCTCGTTATCGCCCTCCTGCTCGTTGCGGTTATAGTGATCGCTGGATTCGGTTATACCTGGTACACCGCCGCCCATCCTGCATTTCATGGCTCTTTGATCACACCATCCCAACCGGCAGGTGACTTTTCACTCACCAGCCAGACGGGTTCTACCGTCAAGCTGGCAGATTTTCGCGGCAAGTTCGTGCTGGTGTATTTTGGATACACCAATTGCACCTCCGAATGCCCGCTGACCATGGGTTTCCTTAAACAAATGCATGACAAACTTGGCTCGCTCGCCGACCAGACCCAGGTCATTATGATCTCCACCGATCCCGCCCGTGATGCACCAGCTGCCTTGGGTGCTTTCCTCAGTCATTTCGACCAATCCTTTATTGGTCTCACTTCCTCCAAGGAAAACCTCCAACCCGTGTGGTCTGAATATGGGGTAACCGTGCTGGACAATGGCGAGACACATACCTCATACCTCTACCTGATCGACCCCCAAGGCAACCTCATCGCCACCTATCCTCTCCTTCAGAATGCCGATGGCATCACCGCCGATATCCGTAACCTGGCGAGTGGAAAATGACCCAACGGAAAGAGCTGGCTTTACGGATGCTGATCTTCCTGGCGATCGGACTGATTGCCTCGGCTATTTTCAGTGAGATAACCTTCCGTCTTCAGGCAGATACCACCAATAGAGACCCCACCACCATTCTGCTCGTCATCCCTGCCGGGACATCTGCTAAAGTCGCCCAAGGACAGAGTATCATACCCGCCGGGCAAATATTTGTTGTCGGCGACACTCTCCAGGTTAAAAATGAAGATTCGGTCACCCAGACCCTGGGACCATTGGTCATTCCACCAGGTGCCACTGCCAGCATGAAACTGGACCAGGTAGGCAGCCTGAGCTATACCTGCTCCTTCCAACCGTCCAAATACTACGGGATCGAGGTCCAGCAGGGATTGAGCTTTGCCATGCGGTTGGAGGCATCTCTGCTCGCCGGTCTGCCGTTGGGGGTGCTGCTCGGTGTTTACAGCCTGGTGGTGAAGCCGCTGAGACCAAAGGTAAAAGAACCCGTACCGTGACCCCATTGAACTTGATAATATGATCACCGGCATCTTACGCCTGATGTTCTCCCGCAGGTGGTGGTGGACTACGCTGTTAGTGATTGCAGGAATTGGAATCGCCATCCGCTTGGGGTTCTGGCAGCTTGACCGGAACGCCCAACGTTTGGCACAGATCAGCCACATCCAGTCTGTACAGGCTATGCCAGTGCTAGACCTAGACCAGCGCCCACTAACGGATGACCTAGTTGATATGGAATATCGCCCGGTCACCGTTACTGGAGTATATGATTTTGACCACCAGGTCGTGCTGCGCAACCAGGTCAGGAGTCGGATGACTGGTACCGACCCTGGGATCGCACTGCTCACTCCGCTCATTATGGACGATGGTCAGGCAGTTCTCGTAGAACGAGGCTGGATCCCGCTTGATTACACCACGCCCGATTCATGGCGCCAGTTTGATCAACCAGGGACGGTGGAAGTCCAGGGTGTTTTGCGTCGATCCCTGGATAAGGGAGAGATGGGTAGCACTGTGCGTGACCCGACCCTCACCCCTGGTGAATCCCACCTGGACTATTGGAACTTCATTAACTTGCCCCGTCTACAGGAGCAGTTGCTTTACCCTCTGCTTGACGTATATATCCAACAAGCTTCAGGCCCCAACCCGGAATCCCTACCTCACAGCCTGCTGGAACAACCTGATCTTAACCCCGGTGACCACATCGGATTTGCTTTGCAATGGTTTTTCTATGCAGGCTTGGTGTTCGTTGGTTACCCTGTGTGGTTGAAAAAGCAAAAAAACCCTTCCCAAAATCTGGAAGGCACAAGTAAAGATTAGCTCATTGGTTCTTTTTCTTCTTCTTCCCCTTCTTCTTTCCTTTTTTCACCTTCACCGTCTTCTCACCACTCATTAAATTGACTGCAGGCAACCCTGATTCCTCCGCCACTTCTGCGTGGTACATTTGTTTAATCGCCGTCAGATCGACGCTGGGCTCAGGGTATTTCATCTTCAATCCCTCCAGCGTGTCAACTAAGATCTGAGAGACTGCCAGATCTCTAAACCATTTATGGTTGGCGGGGATCACGTACCATGGGGCGTAATTGAAGCTGCATTTGCTTAGGGCATCCATATAAGCCCCCTGGTAGGCATCCCAATATTCACGCTCGGTATAATCCGATTCGCTGATTTTCCACTGCTTGGTAGGATCGTCGAGACGGTCTCTGAAGCGTTTTAGCTGTTCATCTTTGTCAATATGCAGGAAAAATTTAACGATGGTTGTCCCTGCATTTGCAAGCTGGCGTTCGAATGCGTTGATTTCGTTATACCGCTTGGACCATACATCCTTAGGAACCAGGTTATGCACCCGCACCACCAAAACATCCTCATAATGCGAGCGGTTGAATACCGAGATTTGCCCCTTGCGAGGCATATGTTGGTGGATGCGCCAGAGATAATCGTGCGCCAGCTCTACCTCAGTCGGGACTTTGAAACCAACCACCGAGCAGCCCTGAGGGTTCATGGCTGACATGACGTGATGGACCGTCCCGTCCTTACCGCCCCCATCCATCCCCTGTAACACGATGAGCAGCGCGTGTTTATTTTCCGCATACAAAAGCGCTTGCAGCTCGCTTATGCGTTGACTGTACTCCTTGAGTTCATTAGCAACCGCCTCTTCGTTCGCGTAATTTTCATGATAACTAGGGTCGATATTTCCCAGGTTGACCTTGCTGCCAGGATTTATTTTAAATTGGTTGGTAAAACTCATAGTCGTATCCTCCTCTTGAAAATTATATCATCGCCGAACGTCCGGCTTGAAACAGGCATTGAAATTGTCACTTCCCATCCTGCTTGCCTGCCATTATAAATTAGGGTATCATCGTGCAGAGCAGATTGCATTTGTCTCAGGTAGGCCCAGAGAATTAATCTAACTATGGCAGAATCTGGAGCATTATGCAACAATTCATAGCCACCGAAACCCTGATCATTGAGCTTCTATTAATTGTATCCATCGTCGCCATTGCTGTGCGGCGTTTGCGTATACCCTACACCGTCGCTTTGGTCATTGCCGGCTTGCTGATCACCTTTCAAACTGCATTAAAATTCGAGCTCACTCCCGAGCTGATCCTGGCACTGTTCGTTACCCCCTTGGTCTTCGAAGCTGCCTTTCACCTGAACGTCCGCGAGCTGCGACGGAACTTACCTGCCATCCTGCTCCTGGCGATACCCGGCGTTATCCTGACCATGTTCATCATCGGTGGCATGCTCCTATTCAGCATTCATCTGAGTCTTCCGATCGCCCTGCTGTTTGGCGCATTGATATCTGCCACCGACCCGGTTGCTGTGGTGGCATTATTCCGTACGCTGGGTGTGCCGAAACGCCTGACGGTGCTGATCGAAGGTGAAAGTCTGTTCAACGATGGCACCGCCATTGTGCTATTTAACCTGATGCTGGCAGTGGTCATCACTAACAAAGTCAATCTCCTAGCAAGTGTTGGGCAATTCTTCATTGTTTCAGTCGGAGGGATTCTCGTTGGTTTGGTGCTGGGATTGATGGTTGCTCAGGTGATAACCCGGGTGGACAATTACCTGATCGAGACCACGCTCACAACAGTGCTGGCTTTCGGTTCCTACCTGCTGGCCGATAAACTGGGTTTCAGTGGTGTTTTGGCAGTGTTGATGGCGGGTCTTGTCAACGGAAATATCGGTCAGCAAGGCATGAGCCCCACTAGCCGCATCGTCATTTTCAACTTTTGGGAATATGTCGCCTTCCTCACCAACTCCATGCTGTTCCTGCTGATCGGACTGCAGGTCAACATCACTGCCTTGCTTGCTTCCTGGCAGCCTATCTTATGGGCGATCCTGGCGGTTTTTATAGCCCGCACGGTCGTAGTATACGGGTTGAGCTTGCTTGTCAGGCGGGTCGCTGAGCCCATCCCACTCAGCTGGCAGCACATTCTCAATTGGGGAGACTTACGCGGCGCCATCTGCCTGGCGCTCGCCCTGAGTTTGCCCCTTTCGATGGGTCCACAGCGCGACCTGCTGCGCGTGATGACCTTCGGTGTAGTTTTGTTCACCCTGCTCGTGCAGAGCACCACGATGTCTCCCCTCGTCCGCAGGCTGAAGATCATCACCCGTAGTGAGGCTCAGGTAGAATATGAGCTGCAGCATGCCCGTCTGACTGCCATTCGAAGCGCTGATTCTCGGCTTGACCGCCTGCATAATGATGGGATGCTTTCCAGCCATACCTGGGAAAAGCTAAAGCGCAGCCTGACAGGTCAAGCTGCTGAATTAGCCGAGAAAGTGCGCGGTCTGTTGTTGGCTGACCCTGTGTTGGAAGCTGAAGAATTGGAAACCGGCTGGCGCGAGATGCTGCGAGCCCAGCGCTCTGCCTTGCTCAGCTTGCGGCAGGACGGCGTCATTTCCGATGACGTTTTTGAGCAGTTATCAACTGAGGTAGACGCCCAGCTGAACGAGGGCTTCTCGTCGCTGCCTGACGAAACAGAAACCCGCACTCAATTCCTTGAGCTTACCTTATCCGAGGACTCGTCCGCCGTCGGGAAGACCATCGCCGAGCTTGGCATTCCGCGTACTGCGGTACTCGTCTCTATCCAACGCGGCGAGGAGATCATCATTCCTCGTGGCGACACCACGCTTCGTGTTGGCGATGTGGTCACCACCTTGTGCGAACGTGATACCATTCCTTCGCTCAAGCGCATTCTGCTGGCAGAAAACGGGAAAAACAGTCCAGATGATAGGATATGAAACTGAAAATGAGTAAAGATGAAACTGCCTTCGGGTTCTACGCGCGGCTCACGAAGCTCATTTCAAATTGGGATATGCTCTCGCTGTGACCGGCTTTGATGGGGTACAATCCACGTTGTACTCCCAGCCCCCACTGACCACGGTGGACAAACCTATCGCTGAGATTACTCACCGGCTAGTTCACATGCTCCTGGCAGAGATCAACGGTGAAACCCTGCCTGAACGGGATATGCTCATCCAACCAATCCCCCGCTATCGCCGCTCGACCCATAAAGGAGGTCATGAATGAGTTTTCTGGATTCAACAGCTTATGTTTGGCTTGTACTGCCTATTTTGGTATTCTTTGCCCGTGTGACTGACGTTACCCTGGGTACCTTGAGGATCATTTTCATCTCGCGCGGCAAGCGGAACCTGGCACCCCTGCTCGGTTTTGTTGAGGTATTCATCTGGATCACCGTCGTTTCACAGATCGTAAGTCACGCCCATAATATCATGGCCTATTTGGCATATGCCGCCGGCTTTGCCGCTGGGGCGTTTGTTGGTATGTACATTGAGAATAGGCTTGCGCTAGGCACCCAGGTCATCCTAGCCATTGTACAGGACAATTCTCATCGTTTGATCACCCACCTGCATGCCGCCGGCTATGGTGTCACCTGTGTAGATGGCGAAGGCGCAAACGGACCCGTGAAGCTGATCTACACGATTATCCCCAGGCGCAACCTGGAAGAAGTGTTATCCATTATCCATACTACCCACCCCAATGCATTTCTATCCGTCCAGGACGTCAGCTCTACCCAGGCTGGTATCTTTCCGCTGGTAACAGCTTCACAATATGGGATTTTTTCGGCTCGCAATCTCAATTAACTATATAGCTGTAGCAGTCGTTGCCGATAGCGTATAAATAGATCAGAAACCTGTCTATCTACTTTCCTTAAACTAAGCATAAGTTGACTTCCAAAACGATTCGGATTAATATATTTTTATTAATCGCCCGATTGCAATAGTTTATACTGGTGCATTTAAGATGAATTTCTTTACCAGATTGCACGGTGATTGCGAGGGGAGAATTAGAAAATGAACAGTCCAGTCATATCTAAAATCAACCGAACCTCCGATTATATGGAAGATCTTCCGTACAAAGATACCCAATCATTGATCAACCAGTTAAATAGCAGTGACGGTTTCAGGCGTATGCAGGTCCGCGAAGCTTTGACCTGCATTGGTAAACCTGCCATTCTCGAGCTCGTAAAAACGCTTTCCAATGCCAACATACAGTTGCGCTGGGAAATCATCAAGGTTTTGGAAGGCATCAGCGATCCAACGACCATTCCAATCCTGGTTGAGCAGCTTAAATATGATCACGCCGGTGTCCGGTGGGACGCTGCGAATACACTTATTGGGATGGGTAGGGAAGGAATCCCTGCCCTCTTTGAAGCCCTGATGCAGGACTTCGATTCCCTATGGCTGCGACAGAGCGCGCACTACATCCTCCACGTCCTGAGAGATGATGGTAAGTTATACGATTCCAAGGAAAAAGTTTACGAAGCTCTGAAAGGTGTCGAGCCGTCAGTAGCTGTCCCATGGGCGGCAGAGCGGGCGCTCAAAGCATTGAGACATAAAAAAGATAGCCTCACTTCAACGGGAAGAGGGCTATCATTACCTTTTGAAACTAATAGCTGATCGCTAACAGGTAAATGCTGATTTAATTCTGTGGGCGCGAGAGGGCTCGAACCTCCGAACCTCACGGATGTGAACCGTGCGCTCTAACCAACTGAGCTACGCGCCCTTTTTGAATAGGCACCCATTATACACGGATGCCTGTCTCTGTGCAAGTTTTCATCCCACTAAGACCTCACAGGTCTTTCTTGCCTTTCCACTCCTTTTCCAGGACCGCATACACGTATTCATCCCACCATTCACCGTGCAGCCAGCGGGTCTCCCGCAGCACGCCATCCTGGTGCATACCAAGCTTCTCCATCACCCTCACCGACGTTGTATTGGAGGCATGGCAAAACGCCACGATGCGGTGGATATTCAGCTCCCTGAATCCCCAATCCATCACATGCCAGGCTGCCTCGGTAGCATACCCCCTGCCCCATTCATCCGGGTGAACCGCCCAACCAACTTCCCATTCGCGGATCGCCTCCCATTGCCTGGCGAGTTTCACGATTCCCCTGACGCTATCCTGCGGTCGAATGGTGATTGCCAATCGATAGGTTGTGCGTGGAACTTCCATTGCCTCATGGATATAAGTATCCAGTGACTGGCGCGTCTCCTCTACTCCCGGCGGCTCCCTTTCAAAAGTATGCATCTTTACCCTTGAGTCTATCTCCCGTAGCGCCAGGAAATCCATCTCGGTGAATTCTCTTAACCTCAACCGTGGTGTGATCAGTTCCACCTAACCACTCAATTCTCTTTGAATATGATCATGGATCAATGATTGCTGATTGTAATCAACCAACCAGCAGACATTACGCCTTCCAGACACTTGAATAATTTCAAACAACAACTGGGAACTCATACCTGTGCTGTGAAATATTGAACCGCCCCTAAGATCAACATCACTGCCCCGAATAAAATTGCGCCGTACCCAAATACAGTGAAGCTGCCTCCTGAAGTACCGGCTATCCCCGAAAAACTGATCAACACACCCACAGCCAGCCACATTACACCGCTGACCACATTTTTCTTACCCACAGCTTTGGTTTTCTGCTGTACCACCCGGATGCGCGTCTCCCCAGAGATAAACCCCTCACTCCCGTTTATATCTCGAACTCGCATCCAAATTTGTCCTTGATCACTGACTCTCTGCAGGATATAAAACTTTGCGTTGCGTCCCAGCTGCTGCTTGATCAGCGACGCTGCTGAAGGTTCTGTGTGTAAGTCCACATTATCCTGCGCGAGTGCACCCTCCCGGATTGCGAAAATGTGCGTATCGCCGGGGATGAATGCCTGTTGCCCGGTTGATAAAGTGATTGGCACCCAAAGTTTGCCCGCTCTCTTTTTGGCGCCGCCAAAATCGATCTCACTGCCTTCAGGTAGGGTGGCAATCGAAACGGCATATTCATCTATACTGCTGTACACTTTCACCTGCTTATCAAGGATTGTTGCTTTCATAAACACAATCTCCATAAAATAAAAAAACTGTTAATAAGGATTACCTGATAGATTGTCTCTAGAGTTTCAGCATTCCTAAACTCCGCTTCGAACTTCATCTTATAACGCTATCAATCATTATACTCTGTCGAGAGAATGCACTTCTTATACTCGTTGACAATCAATCCTGATCGACACTACTTTACAAGGTTTCATGTACGAAACTCCGTGTCAGGCATTATCCTGAATTATCATTTACATTAAAAGTGCAATGGCACAAGTAAATAATTTCCTTGCATTTATGAGAAATCTTAAATCTTCTTAAACCTCTTGTGGATTAGAACATTTGTGCTATAATATTGGTCTCTTCCATATCGATTGGTAATTTTCCAGATCGATTAGTGATTTTCTATATCGATTCCTTTTTATCGATA
>JBGPBQ010000115.1:0-12092 GCA_041481345.1 Anaerolineae bacterium | reverse complement strand
CACAACAAATTTGGTGAATACTAATTTAGAGCAAATTTCTGATTGGCTTACCAAAATTCTTGTGGGTTTCGGCTAATTATAAGTTTATCGTGTCCGTTGGAGATTGCTTCGCCGTGAAGTATGCTACTTCCCCCCAAAACCAGGGGGATTTCGCGATGACAGAATGGAGGGTGATTGTGTATCAAAAAAGGGCTGCCTCTCACTCCAGGCAGCCCTCCAAAACAGCGCACAGCAAATGGTGTATCCCTAATACCTAATACCTATTTCCCCTAAAACATCATCGCGTTCAGTTTTTCCATCGTCTCTTTGGGAGGGCGCAGACGCTCCTCGGTCAGGCGGTTGAGCGGCTCATCCGGAAGGTTATAGTGCTCAAAAAGTGTGGGAACCGTTTCGTCGATATAGATCAAACCGGTGATCAAGCAGCAGTCCTTATTCGATTCTTCCAGCACTCGCATGGCTTCGGCCCGGTTCTTGGGGTCATAATCACGGTCCAATTTCTTCAAGATGACCATCGAGCCGTCATGCATGGTCACTTCCTTGATCTGACCGTCCTCATAATCAATCATGATCTCTTCCTTGTTCGGCACGTAGGACAGATCATGCAAAGCTACCTCATGGTCCTTACCCCACGAATACGAATGGCTGGTTTCATCCTGGTTATTAAACGTGACGCATGGACTGATTATATCCAGCACAGCAATCCCAGTGTGGCTTAGCGCAGCTTTGATCAATTCTTTCACTTGTTTCGGGTCGCCAGCGAAGGAACGGGCCACAAAAGTGGCATGCCCCACCAGGGCTTCCCAGGCGATATCGACCGGCAAATACGGGTTGGTGCCTTGCTTCTTGAGCTCCAACCCTTCATCTGCCGTCGCAGAAAATTGTCCCTTGGTCAGACCATACACGCCGTTGTTCTCAATGATATACACCAGGGGCACATTCCGGCGCACGATGTGCTTGAACTGCCCCATTCCGATACTGGCAGTGTCACCATCGCCGCTCAAGCCGATGCCTTTCAGGGTAATATCCCCGAACATCGCCCCGGTCGCCAGCGAAGGCATGCGCCCGTGCAAGCCATTGAAGCCGAAAGAGCGGTTGAGGAAGTAAAACGGGCTTTTGCTCGAACAGCCAATCCCGCTGAACTTGACTACATCTTCTGGGATGATGTTCAATTCGTAGCAGGCGGCGATGATCTGGCTGGAGATGGAGTTGTGCCCGCAGCCCTGGCATAGTGAGCTCGGGTTGCCGCGATAATCGTTCTTGGTAAGCCCAACTAAATTAACCTGGGCGCGTGATGTTTGTGTTGTTTGATCAGTCATAGGTTCCTACTCCTCTTTCGCCAACACCTGACGTTCTACCCAATCGGCAGTCAGGGGCAGACCATCCAGGTGAGAAAGAGAGATTAATTTCATACTGCAGTCCGGGATTTCTAGCTGCAAGATTTGGTGTAATTGACCATCGCGGTTGAGTTCGATAACGTAGTTGCGTTCGTGGGAGCGGACGAAGTCCTTCACCTCGGGTGCTACAGGCAGTGAGCGCATGCGCAGATGGTCGATCTGATAGCCCTTTTCAGCCAGGGCTTCCATTGCCTCGTTGATGGCATCGGTGGTGGAGCCATAAGAGATGATGCTGATTTTTGCTCCGCCTGCCAGCGTGACCACGGGTTTTGGAAGGAGAGATAAGTTACTTTCCAGCTTGCGGCGCAGCCTGAGCAGGTTATTTTCCCAATCTTGCGGCTCTTCGCTGTAGCTAGCATACTCATTATGGCCGGTGCCGCGGGCGAAGTAAGCCGCATTGGGCAGCTTGTTCCCAGGGAGAGTTCGGTAAGGGATACCATCCCCATCCACATCCAGGTAGCGCCCCCACTTCTCGCTCATTTGCTTAAGCTCGTTCTCCCATAGAATCTTGCCGCGATCCATAGGTTTATCTGGGTACTCGAAAGGTTTGGTCATCCATTGGTTCATCCCAAAGTCCAGGTCGGATAAGACCATCACCGGAGTCTGCAGTCGTTCGGCGATATCGAACGCTTTCCAGCCCATTTCGAAGCACTCGGTGACCGAACCCGGGAACAGGACCACGTTCCAGACGTCTCCATGCCCCATATAGTAGGCCAGTCTCAAATCACCCTGCGAGGTACGGGTTGGCAGCCCGGTCGAAGGGCCAATCCTTTGGATATCCCAGATGACGATCGGCGTCTCTGAAAAATAAGCCAGGCCGACGTACTCGACCATCAAGCTAAACCCGGGGCCGGAAGTGGAAGTCATGGCACGCAACCCAGACCAACCGGCACCCACCACCATGCCAACGGCGGCTAATTCATCTTCCGCCTGGATGACCACGCAGGTGTTTTTCCCGGTCAGCGGATCCTTGCGGAAGACCGGCACGTACTCATTCAGGGTTTCAGCCAGAGATGTGGCGGGTGTGATCGGATACCAGGCGGCAAACTGCAATCCTCCATAAAGGGCGCCCAGGGCGGCGGCGGTATTTCCATCCGCCATGATGTATCCCTCGGTCTTATTAGACTGTTTTACTAAATATGCATCCGTCTTTTGTAAATTATTAACAGCCCAATCGAAGGCGTTTTTGACCATGCTCCAATTCAGGTCGACCGGTTTTTGCTTGCCCTTAAAGTGGAACTCCAAGGCCTGGTAGATATGGTCCATATTGATCCCCAAAACCTGCGCCACGATGCCCACATAGACCATGTTAGCGATGTAATCGCGAATATTCGTGGGAACGTCCGAATCACGAACCATCTGCTTGACCGGCATGGGGTAAACATGGATATCCTGGCGGGTGATGGGGAGCTTGATACTGTCATCGTAAAACAGCACGCCACCTGGAAGGATCCCATCTACGTCTCGTGTGAACGTCGCCGGGTTCATCGCCACTACAATTTCATTACTTTCACAGCGGGCAAGATGACCTTCTTCATTCACTCTGATTGTGTACCAGGTGGGCTGACCCTGGATATTTGAGGGAAATATGTTCTTCCCCGACACAGGAATGCCCATCTTAAACAAAGCCCGCACCATTGTCAGGTTGGAAGTCTGGCTCCCCGAGCCGTTGACCGTGGCGACGGTGATGTTGAAATTATTGATGACTGGCTGCACCGGTACTTTTTCATTTAAATTGGCAGCTTCAGATTTCAAAACCATATCCCCTCCATGATCATAAACCCTTTCATTTTCCTAAAAACTCCACGGCGGATGCCACCATTAAACCAGCTGCTTTGGGAAGGATGGATTCATCGAAATTAAATTTCGAGCTGTGGTGCGGAGCAGACAAACCCTTCTCCTTGTTGGCTGATCCAATAAAGACATAGCAACCTCGGACTTGGTTCAGTATGAACGCCATATCTTCAGCACCCATGGTCATCGATTGCGTATCTAGTGTGTCTGTCGGGAGCAGAAGCCTCGCGACATGCTGGACACGGCCAGTGACCTCGGGATCATTGTAAACCGGAGGTGTGATTGACGTAATTTCAATGCTCGAGTCGCAACCGCAGGCATGTGCGACATTCTCCACGATTTCGTGGAAGCGTTTCACCATCAAGTCTCGTACTTCCGGCTCAAAACTGCGCAGGGTGCCTTTTAATACCACTTCGGAGGGAATGACATTGAACGCGTCACCACCATGGATGGAGCCCACCGTGACTACAGCGGTTTTCAATGGCGACACATTCCGAGAGACGATGCTTTGAAGCGTGTTAACCACCTGCGAAGCTGCCAGGATAGGATCGGCGACCAGGTTCGGCACGGCGCTATGCCCACCCCGTCCGATGATCATGACAGTAAATGTATCAGCGGCAGCCATCACCGGACCAGGCACGATACCGATCCAACCGACCGGCTTTTCGTTCCACACGTGCAGCCCGAGGGCCACATCCGGCTGGGGATTCTGCAAGACACCGTCCGCAATCATCTTCTCAGCCCCGCCGAAACCTTCTTCACCGGGCTGAAAAACCAGTTTAACCGTGCCACTATAATCGTTACGATGAGCATTTAATATGCGTGCAACCGTTAATCCGACTGCAACATGCCCATCATGCCCGCAGGCGTGCATCAGCCCGGCATTCTCCGAGGCGTACTCAACTCCGGTTTCCTCCTGGATGGGCAGGGCATCCATATCAAAGCGTAGCAGCACCACCGGACCAGGCGATTTTCCTTCCAACAACCCCACCACCCCGGTCTGCCCAACCCCGGTCTTTACTTCGATCCCCAGGTTGGATAACTCTTTGGCGACAATGTTAGCAGTGCGGACTTCCTTCAACCCGATCTCAGGGTGTTTATGAAAATCGCGCCTCAATTCGCGTGTATATTCAAACAAAGCTTGGGCTTCATCCAGGAACTTATTCATCTTTCCTCTGATTAATTAGATGACAATTATCCAATTTGGTGATAAATTTCAACCTAAAACAAGCCGGCGAAATTTCTCTTCATAACGTGGGTTTTCAGACGTGCTGTCGGCAGTACGCCTCCCCCGTATACGTTCGGCTAATTTTTCCGGCTCTCCGATCTGACTTTTATGCTCATACAAGGCTTTGATCTTGAGTTCCCAGTACTCTGTGACGTCCAGTGTGACGTCGGGCACAAGGGTGCCACCTACCCAGACCTCGCGCACGATGTGCGGCTCCAGTTTTTCATCCTTCCATAGCTCCGGAAAATTGAGATGATCACGGGCAGCAGGAAAGACGGCATCCAGGGCAGCCTGCCCGGCGGCACGGTGGTCAGGGTGGTTCAACCCACCATTGGTGGTGAACAGTGTCTGTGGGTCACAGGTCACCATCACATCGGGTCTAACTGTCCGGATCACTCGGGTGATATCGCGGCGCAGATTGATATCGGGTATAAGGTAGCCATCGGGATAATTAAGGAACGTGACCTCGGTGACACCAAGCACCCGTGCAGCTGCCCGTTGCTCATTCACCCGGATGGAACACAGCTCGTCTGACTGGATGGTCAAATCTTTGGCGCCTTTATCGCCACAAGTGACGATGCAATAGGATACGCTGTGACCTGCCTTCACCCAGCGAGCAGTCGTGGCTCCGCAAAAAAACTCCGGGTCATCCGGATGCGCAAGCACAACAAGAATCTTCTGTGGAGATTCCCAAGCATCCGGGGCTTTATCTGGGTCTGGCATGTGGTCTCTTTTTCCCCCTCCTGGGCTCAAATTGCCTTACCTCCGGTCGAGTTTCCTCAGGGCAATTTTCACAAGGCTCGCCAGTCTTTTTCTGCAAAGCTTCCAATTCTTCCAGTGGTTGCAACTCTTCCTGCATGAACTCGTGTGTTCCACCCTGCTCCAATTCAATCATGATTGCCCCTTTAAGAGGAAATACGTCTACCACCTTACCATTCCCACGTGGTGTGATCATCAATTTACCCCGTTTGGGTAACGTTTTCCGTGCTTCAACGTATTGTTCATACTCGTACACCAGACAGCATCGTAAACGGCCACACATACCGGTAATCTCGGTCGGCGTGAGGCTGATGCCCTGTTCTTTCGCCATTTTGATTGAAATGGGACTGAACTCGGTTAAAAATGCCGAGCAGCAACGGCACTCCAGCCCGCAGGCGCCCATCCCGCCCAAGGCCTTGGCAACATCGCGTGGCCCGACCAAGTGCATTTCAACATGAGTCTGTGGGTAAGCGCGCTGCATGGCTTTCTTTAGAGGCTTAAGATCTGTTTTCTCCCCCTCTTCGCTGGAGAACACGAATAACAAGCGGCTTCCATCCAAACTAAATTCGGCTGAGACGATCTTCACATCAACAGCCATTCTAAGCTCAGATGTCTTTGCACGACAGGCTACCAAGGCTTCGATTTCCTGATGCTCCCATTCCTGACGCACCAACAAATCCTGTGGAGTGGCTATGCGCAATATAGACTTTAATCCTGGGGTAACGCGTTCGGGGTTGCTTACGAACTGCACAATCTGCCCCAACTGCGATCCACGGCTGGTTTCGACAACCACAAAATCGCCTTTTTGCACACTTTTAAAATTACTGGCGTCAAAATGATAGATCTTGCCGATGGGCTGAAAACGTAATCCAACCACACATTGCTCGGGTGCGAGACTTTGTACATTGTCTTCCACGAAATTAACCTCTTTTCAATAGACCAATCTTACTCGATAATCGTGATCGGGACGACGTTGTTCTTCTCGAGCGCGGCGACACTTATTTTTGATGCAATTTGCATAGCGATGCTGCATAATGCAGCTGCTGCGGGTGAATTTGGGTTTTCAATGATGACCGGTTTCCCAGCATCCCCACCCACCCGGACTGCGGGATCCATGGGGATAGTGCCGAAAAATGGCACGCCAGCCTCTTTGGCTAACTGCTCACCTCCGCCGGTCCCAAAGATATCCAGGCGGGAACCATCTTCCAATTCCAGGTAACTCATATTCTCAACTACTCCAAGCACCGGGACGTTGAGCTGGCGGAACATTTCCAGCCCACGGCGGGCATCCTCCAGCGAGACCCGCTGTGGTAGAGTCACGATGACACCACCGCTCAAGGGAAGGGATTGGGTCAGGCTCAAAGCAGCATCACCGGTGCCTGGCGGTAAGTCGACGATCAGATAATCCAGCTCACCCCATTCAACATCGCTTAAAAATTGGCGGATGGTAGAATGAAGCATCGGTCCACGCCATATTAAGGGCTGGTCAGGTTTCACCAGGAAGCCGATCGACATCATCTTGACGCCATACGCTTCTGCCGGTACGAGCTTTTCTTGCGTGGGTGGAGGTAGCCGATCCACTCCCATCATGGTCGGAATATTAGGACCATAAATATCCGCATCCAGCAAGCCCACCCGCGCTCCTGATTGCGCCAATGCCACAGCGACATTCACCGCCACAGTGCTCTTCCCCACCCCACCTTTACCGGAGGCAATTGCGACCGCATTGCGGATAGGCAATTGCATCAGGCCTCTGGAGCGCCCGTCACTGGGAACATTGGATTCCATCTTGATTTCCACCTTGCTTACCCCAGGCAACGCCATGACTGCCGCACGGGCTTCGCTTTCGATTTTGGTTTTCAATGGGCAGGCAGGGGTCGTCAACATGATCGTGAACTTAACCTGGTCACCATGAATATTCAAATCATGAATCATGTATAATGATACAAGGTCGTTCCTTAACTCTGGCTCCTGAACCTTGCCTAGAGCTGCCAAGACTGAAGCCTCTGTTACCGATTCCACCTTCATATATTCATACCTCTTTCATGTATTTGGTTACATCCTTCTTAGCTTCACTATAAAGGTCGATCAGGTCTTGATCACTACCTTTATAGCGTTTAATCGTATTGCTCGAACACAAAATACAGCCCCGCATCGCTCGATAAGAGTCGGATTGGCAGGTGGTGCAACCGCCGATCCTGACCATGAATAACACGAATGCGACCCGCGCGGGGTCCATTGGTTCCAGGTCGACCAGGTCATTGATAAAATTCTCCCACTGTTCACCGCGTAATTTTCGCAAAGGCTCAATCGCCCTGGACGGGAAAAGCAGGTCAATTTCACTACTTTGCACCATAAATTCAGATCCTACCTTATCAATCCTGCGCTGATAACTTCCCTAGGCATGCGACCTTCTGATAGACTGCTGGGCTTCGGCTTCCCGGCTGGCGGTTTCTTCCCGTTCATAGTTGATGGGGCGAATCGAAGCATAATAAAATAGCGGCTTCCCAAGTTTCTCCTTGTCATAGATGTTCGATTTTCGAGTGTAGGTTGAGATTTCATAATCGTGGTCCATCTTGATGGCATCAAATGGGCAATACTCGGAACAATAACCACAGTTCATGCAGATATCGATATCGATATAAAATTCGGCGGGATCTGGGATGGGACGTCCGGTGTTGGGGTCAGTGGAACGAACGATCCAGATACACTGCGGAGGACACACCTTGGCACAAATACCACACGAGGTACAACGGTATTCCTTGACGCCGTCATTTTCGACGTATATCAGGAAAGGTATGTACCTGAACTCTTCAGGTACGGGCAGCTTTTCTTCGGGATACTGGACTGTGAAAATTCCACTCACCTTTTTGCTGCTGCGGTAGGCAATCCCTTCAGGAGTTCTATAGCGCTTACCACGATGGCGGAGGTCATCCAAATATGTTTCGAGAAAATGCCTGAAAGTCAAACCCAGGGTTTTCAGGACACCCAGCCCGTACACATAAGCGTTCTTTTGTTCAGACATTCTGCACTCACCTATCTGTTTCGCCCAGGACAATATCGATTGAACCAAGAATGACCACAACGTCAGCAACCTTATTACCGATACACAGCGTCTCAAGCGGGGTTAGGTTGATAAAAGATGGAGCGCGAACATGGTAGCGCCAGGGGTTGGGTTTGCCATTGGAAATCACATAGAATCCCAGCTCCCCTTTCGGACCTTCCACACATCCATAGGATTCCCCTGCAGGCACCCTTACCTGGTACTGGGGTTTACCTTCCTGGATGGGTCCTTCAGGGATATCCTTTAAAACCTGCTGCAGGATGCGCAGGCTCTGGTAGATTTCATCCAAGCGAACCAGGTATCGGTCGTAGACATCCCCATGGTAGCGGACGGCAACATCGAAATCAAACCGATTGTAGATGCTGTAGGGCTGAGCGCGGCGTAAATCATAGGGCACCCCGGAGGCACGTAAAACCGGACCGACAGCCGAGAAAGCAATCGCCTGTTCAGGGGTGAGCACGCCCACTCCTTCTGAGCGATTACGAACCACTTCATTATTTGTAATGTATAAATCGAGATCATCGATCTTGCGGGGCAGGCGATCGAACACCAGATCTTTAACCTTCTCGAGGATACCTGCTGGTAAGTCGCGGGCTACCCCGCCGAAGCGGAAGTAATTACACATCATTCTGGAGCCTGATACGGCTTCGAAGATGTCTAGGATTAGCTCGCGCTCCTCAAAAGCGTAGAGGAAAGGAGTGAAGTAAGCACCGAAGTCGTTCATTAAGAACCCAAAAAGGGCCAGGTGATTAACGATGCGGGTTAACTCTGCCATCATTACACGAATATATTCGGTCCGTTCAGGTGGAGAGATACCCATCAATTTCTCCACTGCCAATGCGTAGCCGAAATTATTGCTCATCGAGTTGAAATAATCCAACCGGTCGGTGTAGGGCATATTCCCAAGATATGTATTGCGCTCACCAATTTTTTCATGATTGCGGTGGAGATACCCCATCACGGGTTTTAAACCCACAACCGTCTCGCCATCCAGCTTAGCTGCCATGCGGAAAA
The DNA here is from genome assembly GCA_041481345.1 of Anaerolineae bacterium. Taxonomy (GTDB): domain Bacteria; phylum Chloroflexota; class Anaerolineae; order Anaerolineales; family UBA4823; genus FEB-25. The sequence continues at coordinate 2,839 of JBGPBQ010000115.1, read as the reverse complement.
CGCCATGCGTGGAGGGGTGTTGAGGTCCGAGATTAACAATCACCTGCTCGGTGTCAATCCCCGTACCCTCGTCCGTGCGTTCCATCTTGCTCAGTCCGGCGTATAGGGCTGTCTCAGGCTCGGGAACCCAACTTTCGGGATCAAAGCCAGCAGGATAATCCACATTTTTGCCGAGGGGGTTCTTCTGCTCCGAGCTTTTATAGTACCCGGCAGGCCAGCGGCTCTTGAATGGTTTACCGTCTTCCTCGTAAAAACCTTCCTTCCAATCTTTTCTGAGAGGGTGACCGGAAAAACCCTCCCAGGTTAGGATACGGCGTAGATCGGGGTGACCTTCGAATTTTATACCGAGTAAATCCCAGGCTTCCCTTTCCTGGAACTCAGCCCCTGGATAAATGGGTACCGCTGACGCAATCACAGGATTTTCCCGGTCCAATTGGGCTTTGATCACTAGAGGTGCCCCACCCGTGGACTTGCGGATGTGATAGACAACTTCCATCTTGTTTTCGGGCAGATAATCCACCCCCGTGACCGAAGATAAATAATCATAGCCCAGGTCGTCTCGGAGCTTTAGCAGCGTCGATGAAAGATGTTCAGCCATTACCAGGTAACCTTCGTAATTGGGACGCTCATCGCGTGTGACAATATCCGGAAATATTTCGGTTAATTCTGAGGCAAGCACGAAGTTTTGATTACCCATGAATATGCTCCATCGTTTTATAGTTCTTGATCGGTTATCCTGCCTGCGACGCAGGAGGTTCGTCAGGAGCTGCCTGAGCAGCGGATTGTTGGGCTAACAGCTTATTCTGGGAGTATTCTTTGATAGTGGCGTACTCGCGGGGATCCATAAGATCAGGACCGAGCACGGGGACCGGAAGTGCTTCTTCAGGACCTTTCTTGTACCAGCGCACGGTCTTGATCGATTGTTTGTCGATCAATTTCTGCAGGGTAATAAACCCATTGAGTAAAGCTTGAGGAGTGGGAGGGCAGCCAGCAACATAGACATCCACCGGAAGATATTCATCGACGCCAGAGACTACGTTGTAACCTTCTTTGAAGGGTCCGCCACCTGAAGCACAAGACCCCATGGCGACGACATACTTAGGTTCAGGCATTTGGTTATATAACCGGACGATCTGAGGAATCATCTTTTTGGTGACGGTCCCGGCGACTATCATCAGGTCAGCCTGCCGAGGGCTGGGTCGCATAATTTCCATCCCAAAACGGGCAAAATCGAAGCGGCTGGTGGCGGTACAGATCATCTCGATGGCACAACACGCCAGTCCAAACATCATTGGCCAGATCGATGAGCGACGTCCCCAATTGTAGATTTTATCAAGTGTGGTAATCGAAACCTGTCCCATCATCTCAGGTGGAATATCATACCCGGGGTTATTCAGGTTAAGACTCATAAATTGTGCCTCCTCAACTCGGGTTGCATGCCTGGGGAATTATACCCTCATCACCAATGATGTCAACGATTTATGCAAATATATATTTGCATTTATGCTAAAGTTTGATATACTTATTCAAATATTATATGCCTAACGCACGCCAGAGATTACTTAACTACATAATTGAGAAGAAGAGCGTAACTGTGGAGGAGCTTTCCAAGGTATTTAAAGTAACTCCAGCCAACATACGCCATCACCTTTCTATTTTGATTGAGCAAGGCAGCGTCGAAATTATCGGGCTTAAACCTGCTGAGCTCAAGGGTCGCCCTGCCCAGATCTATAGCTGTAGCCAGCAGATCAAGCAAAACAACCTGGATCAGCTGAGTGAAGTCCTATTATCATACGCACTAAATAATATAGGTCGATACGATGCCGGTCCCCTATTAAAAAGCATCGCCAACCAAATGGTGGCAAAATTTCCAATAGATAGCAATAACCCGACCAGGCGGTTATATTCATCCATCCAGACGCTTAACCAGATGAATTACCAGGCTCATTGGGAAGCTCACGGTGAGCACCCACGCATTATGCTCGGTCATTGCCCTTATCGTGCACTACTTGATCGTCACCCTGAAATCTGCCAGATGGATGAATTTGTGCTCGAAGCTTTATTGGATACGCCAGTGGAACAGATCGAAATACTGACCAGTACTTCCAAAGGTCTTTCGCAATGTGTATTTTTGTTATATAGATCTGCTGGAACGAATTAAATCCTTTACGCACCTCGAAATATAATATATAATATATAATATATCACCTGCTTGATATTCAAAAATCTTTTATCTACGAAAGATAATAATGGATCAAGTTAATCCCATCGCTGAGAACGGTGAGCTGCTTCGGAAACGCTCGTTGACCGATGAAGTATATGAGTATCTGTCTGGCAAGATCATTGCCGGAAAATATTCATCTGGTGATTGGCTGCGGCAGGAGGATATTTCTACCTTGCTGGGCGTGAGCCAGACACCAGTGAGAGAAGCATTGGATCGTTTGGTTGCTACCGGCCTGGCAGAACGTGTGCCATATCGAGGGGTTCGGGTGCCAATATTGGAGGCGAAGGAAATCCTAGACGCGTTTCTACTCCGCCTAATCTTAGAAACGACCGGCGCTCGCCTTGCAGCAAAGGTGATCCTTCCGGAGGAAGTCGAATTCCTATTCGGTCTGGTGGAAAAAACAGCCAACCTGATCACACTGGAAGATATGTCGGTTCTACGCCAAATAAACAAGCAATTTCACACACGTATTGTGGAGGTGGCTCGTAGTCCCTTATTATGCAAGTTATATGAAATGACCACCAATGCTTTCCCGGACTGGATGCTTTATGAATACATGTTCCGCCATCCTGAGCTGCTCCAATCCAGCCTGAAGCGTGAATATGGCGAACACAT
>JBGPBQ010000114.1:0-12099 GCA_041481345.1 Anaerolineae bacterium | reverse complement strand
CTAACGGTAAGTTGACAGCATATCTTCCAGTCATTAGATTTCTCCGTTTATGTCATATATTACATCGTATATTACATCATTTATATAAAGCTGTCAATGTTTTAGTTCTTTCGCGATCAAACGCAACTCTATTTTGGCATCTAAGGTCTCTGCGATACGCCTCAAGCGAGATAAGCTGGGAGTGCTGCTGCCACTCTCCAGCCGTACTATGGTCGCCTCACGAGCGCCAACTATTTCAGTTAACTGCACCTGAGTCAATCCACGCCGGATGCACAATCTTGCGATATGATAACCGGGTTCCGGTTCATAAGTGCAGCAACAAACTCGGGATCTTTGAGTTGTTCGGCTTGCCAGTCTTTGAAACTGGTTATCGCTGCCTGCAGCCCGATTATTCCTAGTGAAGCCAGCGGCCTGTCCATCTCTGGCTGACCCGTTTCCGGGTCATGGATCAATACTGCTTTGATCCGGCGTTCCTCAATCTCGATCCAGGTCTTGACGTATTCTCTTTCTTCGGGGCTACAAACCTTGCAAGGGAAGACTTCTTCGCTGTAATAGTGCCCCCAATGAGCAGGGACTTCGTCTTTTATTTAATACATCACCAGGGCACTATCGAAAGCCTTGGTTTGGATAGCAGCCAGGCCAAGCTCTTTTCGCGTGCGCCAGCGTTCGATATTTTCAGGCGAGTCAAGCTGCTCGATCCAGATCAGGATATCCTCTTGTTCATGCTCGCCTTCCCGGATTGTAAAACCATCTGCGCGTGCCCGAAAAATCTGGATGTGTTGGAAGACATCATCAAATGGATGATACGATGTCCGCATGTGTTTCAGCTCGCGTTCTTTCCGCTCCCGGCAGTCCTGCTGCGCCTGCTCCCAGGAAAGTGGCATGTGACGAAACTGCCGGCCGCAGAAGGGGCAATCTAAATCAGCATAGATCGTGTCAAACAAGCCTATAGAAACCTACCTTTCAAAAATGCTCATAATTTTACGCCGATAAACGACTTGCGACGATCCTCAATACCTTCGATAGATCGGTGTTCGATAATTGATTGATTAAGCTATCGAATTCAGTATCTGACGTTGACGATGGGATTGATGTTAGCCCAGCAATACGCTCCTTAATTTCATCTGAGAGGATAGGCGCATAGATGCTGTCTGTAATCTTGATGTCATGGTGCATCAAGGTCATCGAGACAGTTTTATAATCCGCCATAGTCTGGGCCTTGAGATGGCCATAAACAGCATGACCATGACGAAATTTGTGGGCCGGCTTATAGGGAAGGCTCGCCAGGTTAAAAAGTCGGCGAAGCCGCTTATCCAACGCCTGGTGGCGATTCTTTCCTGGAGTCAACTCTTCTAAAGACTGACCACCCCACTGAGGAGAAATGGGGGCATACCAGGGAGTGGAAGGCTGGAGTTTCGAGTGGACTAAATCATCCCAAGCCTGAGCCACCGATAAAAGCTCTGGAATGGGTAGCGAGAATGTCGTGGCGTGCTTGCCATTCTTGGTTGCCACGCCGAGCTCCGGCCACTGACGCAGGGTCCTGGCAGACAGGTCCAACACTGAAATTGGAAAGGTGGTAAAGGCGCTCGCCCTGGCACCGGAAAGAAAGAGCAGCGCGGCGGCTGCTTTATCTCGCAGGAGCGCTAGATCACCTTCATCGTCTAGTACGGCGATCAGTTGGAGAATTTCTTCCAGGGAGACATACTCATGTTCGTTGCCTGTGTCTCTGACCCGGGGTGATCGCAAGCTCTCTAACCAGGCCGGGTTCAGCGAGCCGAATTCCTTAGGGTGGTTTTGTTTAGCCCAGACGGAAAACCGTTTCCCAACCTCGATGATTTTCTTTCGGGTTGCTGAGGTCAGCAGAGCTTCTCCACGCCGACCGGGTAGATTGCCTACTTAGCTTGGAAACGTTGGGCGTAATGAAGCAACCTGGCGGAATGGCGTTTCCCCAGCCCAAAGCAGCATATGGCGGAGATAGAAACGGTAGCGGTTGAGAGAGCTGCTCGACAATTGGTAAACTTCTCCCAGATCTTTGAGATACCGCTTGACAAGGATATAGTTATTACGGTGAATCACACCGGGCTGCACGAGAAACCTTGCCATCGCAATGCGGGCAAACACCCTGTATGTAAACTAACCTGCCTAAAGACGGGCGGCTGATGGGTTTGAGCATCTTTACAACTTGGTTGCAGGACATGCAGTATCCTTCGCCGGGTTTTAGTTTATAACTGGGGACTTTCTTCCGCTGTTGGGCAACCCAATTGGCGAATTTCTGCCCATTTACCCAGATATGCCCCAGCCGATCACGCGTGTGGGGCACTCCCTGGACCAGCCAATCGCGCAGCGTGCGATCTGGAATACTCAATTCCTCAGCCAGTTCACGAACCGTGTACAGCATTGGGAGCAAACCCGGAGATTTCACAATGATGCTGTTATTAAACTTTTTCCGAGGGTTTGAAGAATAGTATGACATTGTGGTTAACTCCTGCGGCGTATTATTAGTTGCAACAATGATTTCTACCTTTGTAACTGCAGGGATATCCCCCTGTCCATATCCCAATTTATCCCAATCTCCCAACCATTTGCTTAATAATCCGATCGGGATATCCAAACCAGGCTGGAAAGCAAAATAATTCACTGGTACAAACCTCTCAGGTGATCTTGCGCCGGGGCACAAGCTGCTCGCCATATGCCTTGCGCATCAGTGTCATCCGGTTCAAGATCGTTTTTTCCGTACGCCCTGTACGTAGTGCGATCTGCTTTGCGGTGAATCCCTTAGCCCACAGATTTAATACCAAACTTTCATCGCGGGAGGGGAGATTTTCCACGCGATCGATAACCCCAGTGTCATTCGGGATATCCCAGCTGAGTTCTTTAGGATCGTCTTCATAGGGTTCGAATCGCAATGATCGAATCAGTCCGGAATGGATATGCATCCAGCAATGATGCCTTTGCTCGCGGAGAACATTTTTCACCATAGACAATACCCTCTTGACATTCCCAGCCACCCGAGCCAGGCGGATCGATGCGGATGATCCGGGAAGGTTTTCCAGGATTTTGGATTCATAGAGACTAACATCTTCCTGGGCAGGGTCAGGCGGTGCGGGGATCAATATTAGCGTTAGCGTCGAATCTTTTGGAACGAGCTCCATAATGACGGTTGCTCCCCAGTGGCGATGAATGAGTATGAGTTGAGTTGAAGCCCGATTATGATCATTGTGAGATTCCTGGTGGATCAGTAAGATCTCGGGGTAATTATCGCTCAGCCATGTGATGAGTCTCTGGCAGACTGAATTAATGTCTTCACAAAGGCTGTATTGAACGCAATGTGAGGGATCAATCATCTTAACCGCTCCTCTTCCTGCCACTTCGTTTACGCTGGTTGGGTGAAATGTAGCTTTGCCAGGTCACCTCCACCCGGTTATGACCGAGTTGCTTCGCCGTTATCAAAAGAGCCTGCTGATCACTGGCACAAGCCTGGATGTTTCTCTGGTAATCTAACTCGGCGAAGGTTTTACGAAAACCGTGGGTGCCCAGGCTTAGGATATTCAAATCGCTGCAGGCTTTACGTACACATACCCTGGCTCGGTCAGGTAAACCACGACGGTCACGAAAGATATGACCGGTTGGATTTTCCTCTCCCAAGTGCTTGAGCTGCTCCAGAAAAACCTTCTGCTCGGGCTCGAAGATCACTGGACGAGGCCGACCGCCTTTGGTGCGGTTGGAATTGTCTTCCTCATTGAGAGATAGGGCGCATTGTTCCAGATCGATATCATTGGCCTTCAGATAGCTGGTCTCACGCACGCGCAGGCCGGTGACCCGCATAAGGGTCAACAAGCGCGCCACCACCGGATCAGACGAAGTGATATACGCGATCATTGTTTGAGCCTGCTCGTAAGTATATGCAACCGGTCGCGTCTCCGAGTGGAAGCTACCTGGACCGCCCTGGTCTTTGTATGGCAGCAACGGTGGTGCATCCGCAGTAAAAATGCCAGCTTTACAGCAGGCGATATCCAGTTTCCGGATTGAAGCACATACTCGACCGATACGCCCACCTGAGCGCTCTTGTTGCTCAAGCACCCTGATATAAGCTAATGCCATTTCGGTATGGATTTCAGGCAGATGTTTCACATGAGGCCAGTAGAAACGAATATATCGTGCAAATTGGTGCACATCCGCCGACATGCAACGCATGGTGCTGATGCCAGTGATCAATTCAGCATCACGGTGGTATCGCTTGGCTTTATACCGGCTGGTACCGGGTTGAAAAATGCCCTGCAGGGCTTTCATCATCTGGTAGCCCAAACTGCCTTCACTATTCTTACTCATGATTAACCTCCGCATATCCAAATCTACTGATAAACAGCTTGCCAACGCTTTTCCCTTTGTTTCCTATTATGGCTTTCTTCTTCACCAACCTCGGTAAGACAACTCGCTGGCACACCGCCTTAGGGTTGCAACTCCCTGTTCGGGGAGAGCCCGCAAAGATTGCAGGTTGATCGCTTGAGCGAGGCCCACGATGCAGATGAGCGATCCAACAGCTGCATCACGCTGCCCAACCGTCCGGCGAAAGTACGGTTGGGGATGGGATAACGGGGATAGAGTTCGAGTCGGATCACCTCCTATTTTTTGTATATTTTTCCAAATGCTTCTCTCGTGCATAATTCAACCAAGGTCTTTCGTTTTAACTTCCCTAACTAAAAAGGTGTGGGTATAAAAAAACACACGCGAATCCAGCAGGAAAATGCTACTCACGTGTGGGAATTGGTTGACTAACGTGCAATCCGGCGCTATTCCGCGCTCGGCATTATTCGGTTATTTAGATCGTACCAATCAAATCTGGATTGTCAAGGGATTTTTGGCGAGACGGGACCTATATCTAGCTATACACGGGACATATGTCCCTGTTGTGAGTGTAATCTAACGTCAGAAAAGTGCAAATAAAACTGCGCCTTATTTGCACTTTTTGAAATGGAAAAATTTTACTCAAAAAACATCTGGCATTGCGTAGTATAATGATGTATAATTCTTACGTAGTAATATTGTGTAAGAAATAGGAGGCGATATAAGCATGTATCGTACCCAGATTTTACTCGAACAAGAACAGCACAAAGCCCTGGCAGAGATAGCCCAGCGCGAGAAGCGCAGTCTATCCGACGTAGTCAGAGAGATGCTGCAAAAGCAACTTGAAGAGCACAAACAACTTGATCTGGCAAAGGCTGCAAAGGCATTATTGGCAGACTACCAGGGCGATCCTGAGCTCACCGCCTTCAGCTCGCTCGACGCAGAGGATTTCCATGCGTAAGGGTGAAGTCTGGCTCATCAATCTCGATCCAACGGTTGGAGCAGAGATTCAAAAAACACGCCCGAGCATTATCGTAAATGAGGATGCAATTGGAATATTACCGCTGCGGATTATTGTCCCATTAACGGATTGGAAAGAGCGTTACGAGATTGCTCCCTGGATGGTGCGGATTGATCCGGATACGGCGAACGGACTGGGCAAACCTTCAGCCGCGGATGCATTTCAAATCCGATCGGTATCCCAGGCCAGGTTTGTCAACCGCATGGGTCGTGTCTCAAATTCGCACCTTCAGGAAATCCTGAAAGCCATTCAAACCGTCATCGGCGCTTGATGAGGCAGATGAATTTCTGTTTCCTGCTCGTTTACGCGCTGGAATCTGATCGAATTGCGCAAGGCGATAAAATGGGTTATAGTCTAGGAAACGCGCTGTCAGACCCCGGCGCGTGTGATCTCAGGAGCACATGCCATGCCTTCCTTGAACTGGATCAGCAAAGACGCCGACGTCAACCAACACAACGATATGCCTTTCCACCTGCTGCTCTTCAACCCGGAGCTGTCGGTTGGCGAGGTGTGGGAAAAAGCGAGCGCTGATAATTGCGTGTATGTAATGCCTAGAGGGCCAGATTTTGAACTGATACGAGCAAAGATAGGGTAATCTTATGCCTCGCCGACCCGAATCCCATGGAACCTGTACCTACTGTGGTGAAGTCATCACCAGGCGTAGCATAGCCAAACACCTGGAGAAATGCCCCAAACGGCAGGAATCACTCGTCATCGCCGAAACCAGCAACCGACCGGTGGAAACACTTTGGCACCTGAAGGTGCAGGATGCGCATGACAAAGACTTTTGGCTTGACCTGGAAATTGTTGGCTCAGCTTTCCTCGACAAGCTAGATAAATACCTGCGCGCCATCTGGCTGGAATGCTGCGGTCACTTGAGTAAGTTCACGATCGGCGGATGGGATGGTATGGATGTCGGCAAGTCGCGCAAGGCTAATTCGATATTTGAAACTGGCCTGGTGTTGCGCCATCTATACGATTTTGGCACCACGTCTGAGACAGACATCAAAGTGGTGGGATTCCGGGAAGGCAAGCCGACCAGTAAACATCCCATTGCATTGCTGGCACGCAACTTAATGCCGGAGGCAACCTGCCAGGAATGCGGCCAGCCGGCAAAATGGCTTTGTATCGAATGTCTCTACGAAGGGGATAATGATGGCTACCTTTGCGACGAACATGTGGAAGAACATCCACACGAAAACTATGGCGAGCCGATGCCATTGCTAAACTCGCCGCGCACCGGGATGTGCGGCTACGAGGGACCGGCAGAGCCACCATATTGAGACTGTTATGCGCCAACTCAAAATTGGCCTGTCCGAACTCGAAATGGCATTCGATAGTGATAATGAGATGATCTCATACTATCTGGACAGAGAAACCGGTGAAATTAATAGCGTTAGCGACGAAGAGCGCAGTTTATTGGAACGAATTTACGAATCATATTACGATGAACAGACCCAAACTGTGAATTGGGAAGCAGCATTCCAGAAAGAGCACATTCCTGACTGGCAGCGTGAAGGATTACAAGAAGCAGATCGGGTCGAGGCAGGCCTTGGTAGTCGTTTCATCGCTATACCATCAGAAAATTCTCGTGAGGGGTATCGCGACATGGAAGCCTTTATCGACACCGTGCGCATCCCACGCCTACAAGAGCGGTTGGAACGCGCTATTGGCGGGCGCGGCGCGTTCCGCTATTTCAAAGATGTACTGCTGGATTATCCTGCCGAGCGCGAGCTCTGGTTCAGGTTCAAACAGGAGCGCTTACTGCAACGGATTCGTGAGTGGTTGGAGTATGAAGGCATAACCCTCACCAATGATCAATAGATGGAATGATAAATATGGCTAAGAAACCTTCCCAGATTTACCAGATCAAAGTCACCCTCGATGACACACATCCGCCCATCTGGCGGCGTATTCTGATGCCAGGCAGTACCACCTTGCTCAGATTGCACGACATCCTTCAAATCGTGATGGGCTGGGAGGATTATCACCTGCACATGTTCACGATCGAAGGATCCATCTACGGGGATCCTGCGGATGATGAGTACGGCGACCGGATAACCCTGGATGAAGCTAATTACAAATTAAGCCAGGTGATCTACGGCGAGGGACATCGTTTTACTTATGAATATGACTTTGGCGATGGCTGGGATCACACCCTGCTAGTGGAGAAGATCATTTCACTACAAGATGGTGTCCACTACCCGCTATGTCTGAAGGGCAAGCGCGCCTGCCCGCCTGAGGATGTGGGTGGCGTACGGGGCTATATAAATTTCCTAGAAGCGATCAGGGATCCCAGCCACGATGAGTACGAGGAGTATCTGGCTTGGGTTGGCGGGGAATTCGATCCGGAAGCTTTTGACCTGGAAGTAGTTAATGCTCAGCTTCGTAGCATGGGTCGGGGAAGGAGCACAGAATCCTTGAATACCTGGTCTATTCAAGAGAATGAGCTCACGGTAAGAAAGTTCGACTTAGCTTCCTCCTGGTCGCAGACGCTTTCAGATGATCAGCGTGCTGTGGCAGATGAATTACCGTTGCGCCTGGATGTGATCACCCTGCTTACTTACCTGCGCGATAACCGGATCATCGGCACCCAATCCACTGGTAACCTGCCGCTGAAGGCCGTGAACGAGATCTGCGCACAGTTTGTCAACCCGCCAGAGCTTGAAGTAATCATTGGAGATTATGTTTATCGTATTCGCACTGAAACTGATGTTTGGCCGCTGCTCTTCAGGCATGTGCTGGTGTCTGTCGGTGGCCTGGTCATTGGTGGTTTGGGTCGGCGCTGGAAGCTGACTCCACTTGGGGAACGCTTCCTGGCTGAGACAGCTCCACGACAAGTCTGGCTCTTGCTGGCAACCTGGTGGTTGCAAACCAATTGGGCGATTGCTTCTCCGTATGATTTCGAGGATGGTTCCATGTCGGCTGGATTTTCAAGACTTGCGCTCGAACACTTGCTGAATCTATCCATGGGGGAGTCTGTATCTTTTGAATTTTTCGCCGACCGGATGATAGAAGATTCAAGAATAGTCTGGCCAATCCAGGATCAGGAGAGAGTCCGCCTCATCCTGAGCAGTGTCATCGAGCGCTTGGTGATCAATCCACTGGTTGATTTTGGAATTCTGCATCCGAAATATGAGCCACACAAGACACTAGGTGCGGAGTTCCGTGAGTTAGCCACATTCCGGATCACGCAATTTGGCAGAGGCCTCCTTCAGGAGGTAAACGATACAGTGAAGCAAGAACGACTATGAGCGAATACCAGTACCACGAATGGCAGGCGGTTGACTCGATGTTGACTCCCGAGGAACAGGCAGTTGTCAACGATCTTTCCAGCCATATAGAAGTCAGTTCCAGCCGGGGAGGTATTTCCACCACCCTATCTTAAGAGTGAGGAATGGTTTGAGGTGAACGCGGTAGGCTATGTTACCTGCATTGTTCACACAGACTAAAACGACCCCGGACAGATCATCCAACAGGCTGCAACAGTGGGCGATTATTCGGTCAATTTCACCACTGGCGACTCGGGTTTCAACAATGGCACCCGCTACTGCATCTCGCTGGACATGCTGGCTGAGTTTTTATCCCGGGCTAACCAAAATGAGGGTTCACACCTTTCGCTAGAAGAAATATCCTGCGACAATGGAAGAAACTGCCTGCTTATTACAAGCGGGGAGACTTTCTCCACACCAATTCGGAATCCTGGCGAAACCCAGACGTTTTATGGCGCAAGATAGTGGGTGTAGATCAATATGGAAACCGGACAGCTGGCAAAAAGACAGACCTTCTGGCTGCTCGAGGATGGCAGTGATGTGATTTCTTCGATTACCATATATACTTTAGTAGAGAAAGTGGAATCCCCACCCCAGGAGATCCTGGGGATTCTTGAAAGAGTCGTTGTTCCGTAGTAGGTAGACTGTTTTATCTTGGGACCAAAATAGAAGGAATAAACTGCTTCCATCTCGTCCAACAATAAGATCTGAAGACGTTCAAATGCCTGATGCTAGACTGTAAGGTGAGTTTAATAACAAAAAGGAACAAGATCTATCATAATGACGTCTTAGGATTGATTTATTGCAAGAGCAACGCGCACACCCTTTGCACTATCGTCCACATTGCATTTCTACTCCGAATAACAGCGCCGTTTACACATAATAGCGATAGGAAACAGTAGTCTTGGTGAGGTGAGGAAGATGAAAAAAAGGACTATTGCGTCATTCGTGCTATTAGGGCTGCTTGTTGCCTGCAAGACAGCTACAACAACCCTATCAACACCATCTCGATCCCCCGAAACCAGCGCAACTTCAATCCAATCCCCTTCACAAACCTTTACCGCGCGGCCCAGCCCAACGGTAACCCAAACGACTACGCCAACCCCGGAATGGATTGCAATCTATAAAGAACTCGCAAGCGCCGTGATGACCGCTACTCCTCCTGTGGTTGCTGATTCCCATTTATCACCTGATGGTAAGTGGCGGGCAGAGGTAGTCCAGTATGATTGTGTTGATGTAGGTGAAGTAGATAAAAACACCTACGAAATGCTGCGGCTGACTCGAATCGCCGGTGGGATGGAGATAACCGTTGTGGACCAACTCCAATACTGCGGAGGTTTAGGTGCGGCTGGGTTGGGGTTTGTGTATTGGTCAGCCAACAGCCATTACCTGTACTACACGGAATCTGCATATGGCGTCCCGGATGGGGCTGGAATGGCCTGGTATCACTCACTTTTTCGCTACGATGTTCAGAGTGGTGAGACGATCGACCTGCGCTGGGGGCCTCTGGCTCCGGATGGAATGACCATGGCTTACCCGGATCCATGGGAGCTAGCCCTGTACCTGCGGGACCTTGATAAGGGAGAAATCGCCCGCATCCCATCGTCCTTGCCTGGCGGATCAACCGATGCAGCTGTGTTTGGCATCGCCTGGTCGCCGGATGGAAAATCCCTTATATATATCGAAGCTGAAAATGCTGATGCTCCAAGAGGTAAGTCCCAGCTGGTGCAGATCGACCTGGCTACCTTCGACCGTAAGGTGATCTACCAAACTGAAAATGTGATGCTGTGCTGTGTCGAATGGAAGATACCAGGGCAAATTCGATTCCGGATAAATTCGGAGACCCAACCCTTGGATCTGCCCCAGGTGGAGCCTGGAATCTTAAAGCCCAGCAGTCTTTGGTGCAAGAGACCGGATGACCTGGCTGAGACCAAAGTCGCTATAAGTCATCTCCCCGATGCGCCTCAATCATTCTGCATCGTTTGGTTGGAAAGTACCAATGAGGTAACCGGTTATCGCATCGAGCTTAAGTACGAAAGTGGTGATGAAGTGTTTCAATATATTGCCGGTCCTTACGGGACCCAATGGATAGTGCCATTTGAAGATCAACCCCGGTTAGAAGAATCGCAAGAACAGTTCATGCGCCGGCACTCCTACAGCGTGTACGTGTATGCTCTCCGACCGGAAGGGGAGGTCCTGGTCGGAGCGACTGGCGTGGAGGTTGACAATCCGGACTTTCAATTATTGCCAACCGCCACAATAATGCCTTGATAAAGAGAATGGTGTTTATGCATTATGGGTGAAAAAGTTATGAATACCTCCAAGATTATGATATTCGTGGTTTTCCTCCTGAGTGCCTGCGTCCCAGTAGCTCAGCCCAACCTGAGCCCACTAACCACAACCCCCATCCTGCTGCCTCCAACATCGACGATAACCCTCACTCAAACACAGGCTGCCACCGCAACCGTATTCACAACAGATACGCCAACCCCTGAACCGGTGATAAGCGTACCCGCGACCGACGAAACCATCCTCACCATCCGCAATGACCAACTCCACAGCGGTCGTGCAGGCGAGCCAAAACCGGATTGGGTGGGTTGGGGAGCCCAGGCTTTTAGCATGGCTCCAAACGGTGACTTTTGGATACTCGACAGCGCTGCCCAACCCCAGCGATTGGTGCATTTCGTCCAGCCGTACGATAGTCCTCAGCTCATTTCCCTGGAAGGGCAGGTGGTAGGAGCCGCCGATGTGGAGGTCGCCAGTGATGCAATCTGGGTCCTGGGAATTGCCTCTCAGCCGCCGCGCGTGGTGAAATTAGCAACCGATGGGAAAACCCTGGGCTCCTATGATCTACCCAAGGGTCTGTGGCCGGAAGACGGACTGACCGGCATCGCCCTGGCTCAAGACGGCGCGCTGTTGGTCGAGCTGGCAGGAGGGGCTGATCTCTACCAGCTGTTTGACCAGAATGGCCAGGTCGCCCCGCAGCGATTGCAAGGCTACACCTTCGGCGATCGGCTGCTTCGAGTCGAAACCACCCCCTTTTCTGAGACCGGAACCGTGTTTGCCGGTGATATCACGCTCAAGATAACTGAAGAGCAACAACTCGCCGGGTTGTGGGTGTTAGGCGCGGCGCCGGACGGAAGCTTTTACATCGAGATTTACGCAATGTCCGATAGCCCGGAGAGCTCCGGAGAATCGGAAGTCCGCCGTTACAGCGCGGCAGGTGAACTGCTAGGGTCAGCCCTCCCACTACGTTCGGAGATTTACGCTCAGCAGGATCTCATCGTTGGCCCGGATGGGCTGGTCTACCAGCTCGTCTCGAACCCTGACCACTCGGTGCAGGTAGTCCGGTTGGGATTCAAGACCGGAGAATCAGCTCGGTCGGCACCGACTGCGTCACCAACGATAAAGCCCACCGCCCTGACGCCGCTCTTACCCACCTGGACAGTCACGCCTACGGGG
>JBGPBQ010000113.1:0-12170 GCA_041481345.1 Anaerolineae bacterium | reverse complement strand
TAGCTATGATTGAAATAAAAATAGCCTTGATAAAGGCTATTTTCGTTGGTGGGCCCAGTATGGATCGAACCTACGGCCAAACGGTTATGAGCCGTCCGCTCTGCCGCTGAGCTATGGGCCCATGTTAAGGTGCAGGGTTCCGCCAAACACGGAACTTCAAGAGCGGGCAACGGGAATCGGACCCGTCTAAGTAGCTTGGAAGGCTACCGCACTACCACTATGCTATGCCCGCGATTTTCGAACCACTATTTTATCATAAATCATGTTGACAACACCCTGGATAGCTTATATAGGTATATCGCTTATGAGGAGCGATAGGACCTGGCGGTACTACCTCAAAATCTGGAACAGGTTGCTGAAGTCATCCGTCCACAGCGGGACTTTGGTCGTGTAGCCCCCCATTGGGAAAGCCCTTTCAGCGATCGCCTGAACCTGCAGCTGCTCCGGGGAAGCGGACATCAGTGCCCACAGCGACGATGAGGCGATTTTACCGTCCCCTTCGGTTGGGATGACCACCATGCTCAGGTTGTAATATTTAGAAAGCTGCCACATCACGGGCACCAGGTCGAGGTAGCGAGTGGAAATGTTGGCAGCCAGGATGCCACCCGGCACCAGGTGTTTCAGGTAGATGTCGAAGGCCTCTTTAGAAAGTAGATGCACAGGTATAGCGTCGCTGCTGAATACATCCAGCACCAGCAGATCGAAGTCGTTTGAGCCGTGAGCTGCCAACTCATTTTCCAACGAAATACGTGCATCCCCCAGGATAATCGTTTTATTCGCCGGACTATCTGCCAGATAGGTGAAATAGCCATCCTGACCTTCAGCCAGGTCAACCATGATCGGGTTGATCTCGTAAAGACGGAAATTATCGCCAGGTTGGGCATATGCGGTGAGCGTCCCTATTCCCAGACCAAGAATCCCCACACGCATCCCATGACCATATTTGGGGTTATTCAGTATCGCCAATCCAATTCCGCTTTGCCTTGCAAAATAAGCAGTGGGTAGATAACGCTTGTCAGTGGCGGTGAACTGCAATCCGTGGATGGTGACGCCGTGCGACACATTGTAGCCATGCCATTCGGGGTCGCCTGGGTTGACTTCCTTCACGCGCACCACGCCATAAAAATTGCGCGCTTCAAAAACATCGCCGTAAGTGTTCCTGCCGGTCAGCCCGTAAAGGCTGAAAGCGCCTACCAATAAAATGGTCAGGGTCAGCATCACATTAAATATAAAGCGGACGCGCAGCTCCGGTTTGGTACTTTTACGGGTCACGAACAGCGCCAGCACCAACGCAAGGACCAGGCCGAAACCGATAATTAATTCCCAATACCCTTTGAATACCAGGGGTGCAATCAGGGTAACGAACACCCCACCCAGGGCACCACCGATGGAGGTCATCAGGTAAAAGCGGGTCAAGTGCGATGGTTCGGGGCGCAGGCGGTAGGTTTCGCCTGTGCAGATCATCACGCTGACGAACAAGAAGAAACAGCAGGCCGCGGTGCGAGCAATAAAATTCCCTTCCGCACTCACCAAGGACCAGAGAAAAGCAATGCTGGCCACGACTATTAACCCCCCGAATATCTTCCGGCTGTACCAGCGTTCATTGCTATAAATCAGGATAAACGTGAGCAGATAGATTGACAGTGGCAACACCCATAAAAGGGGAATGGCTGCCACCTCCTGGGTGATCTGACTGGTAACAGCCAGCAACAGCGTAGTCCCTAGGGCGCTGAATAATATCCACAGCACCTGTGACCGCTGGGAAAGATTGACGCTGGCTGGTGTAGCTTCAACAGTGGTTGGGACCTTGGGCATTGGTATAACGGAGCGGGCAGTCCTGAAAGCTGCAATGCCCGCCAGTAGGGCAAAGAGAAGATACCCACCCGCCCACATCCAGCCTTGGGCTCTCAGGGTCATGTTTGGCTCGATGAGAAATGGGTAAGCCAAAAGTCCCAGCAGGCTGCCGATATTCGAAAGTGCATACAACCAATAAGGCGAGCGGCCAGGGAGTGACCGGCTGAACCAGGCCTGCATGAGCGGGCTGTTGGTGGATAGCAAGAAAAAGGGCAGACCGACTGCTACCAGCAGAAGCTTGAAAATATCCTGGATAGGTGTATCCACGCTCGTTGGTTTCCAGCTGGCACCCGGCGTTACAGGCGAGGGCCACAAAAATCCCAGCGCCACCACCAATGACAGCGACATCACAAGCATGGAGATGTGCACCCAGGCCTGTTTTCTAGCCGATATGCGGCTGATCAGCCAGTAGGCGTAAGCGTAGCCGCCGGTTAGAAATACCTGGAAGAATAATTGCACGGTCGACCAGACTGCTGGAGTCCCGCCAAAAAACGGCAGGATGTAGTGCGAGATCATCGGCTGGACTTCAAATAGCAAGAAGGCAGATACAAAAATGCCCAAAACGAACGGGATCATGTCTGACTCCTAAGCGGCTTAGGATATTTGAATGGTATTCAACATTATTGTCTGTTGGATCATTTAGCCGGTTCGAGTAAATATATAATCATTCACGGGAACCATGATTCGGTCCTGCGTATCTAGCTTGCAAGATTGATGCCTTTTAACACCTGACAGGAAAACATTTCAACGAAGTGTCTTGACCGCTTCACCTATCTGGTGGATCGCCTGATTGATATTCTCAATCGAGTTCGAGTAGGTCAGTCGCAGGTAGCCCTCTCCATATTCCCCAAAATCTGAACCGGCCAGCACCGCCACTCCGGCTTTCTCAAGCAGATAGCCGGCAATTTCAGTAGATGTTTTCCCAAACGACTTGACATTAGGGAAGATGTAGAATGCACCCTGTGGGCGCTGGCAGGTGACCCCAGGAATAGCGTTTAAACCATCCACGATGGCATCGCGGCGTTTTTGATACTCGCTGACCATTGCATCCACCTGAGCCTGGGGACCGGTTAGTGCTTCGACCCCGGCAACCTGGACAAATTGAGCGGTGCAACCGATTGAATGCGTGAGCAACAGCTGGACGGTCTGCGCCAGGCTTTGAGGCATGATGCCGTATCCCAGGCGCCAGCCGGTCATGGCATAGGTCTTGGAGAAGCCGTCTACGATGATCGTGCGGTCAAGCATGCCGGGAAGCGACGCAATGGAAGGCGCGCTCTGATTGTCGTACACCAGGCGGGAGTAGATTTCGTCGGAGAGAACCCAGAAATCGAATTCCTGGGCAGCTCGGGCGATCTCCTCCAGGTCTGAAAGCGGCATCACTCCCCCAGTGGGATTGGCGGGTGAATTCAGGATGACCAGCTTGGTATGTTTGCTGATCAAGCGGTGAAACGCATCCAGGTCGAAGGAGAAGTTATGCTCCTCCTTCAGCGGCACCGGAACAGGCTGCCCACCCGCAACGCGGATCATGGCTTCGTAGGTCGGGAACCCGGGGTTTGGGTAGATCACCTCATCACCTGGCTCGACCAGCGCCAGCACCGGGAAGAACAGGTTGGGCTTGGCGCCCGGGCTCACCACCACCTGGTCGGGATGGAACCGCAAGCTGTGCCGCCTGCCGGCATCGGCTGCAATCACCTCACGCAGGGCTTTCATGCCAATGGGAGGGGTGTAGCGCGTCTGACCTTCCGCAATGGCGCGTATACCTGCCAGCCGGATGTTATCAAAAGTCTCAAAATCTGGCTGGCCGATTTCAAGGTGGATAACCTCCCGACCGCTGGCTTCCAGCTCCTGGGCGCGTGCCAGCACCTGGTAAGCTCCTTCCGGTTTTAGATGGCTGGTACGAGAGGCGAAGGTCATAACATCCCCATCAGCTCATCGTATTCTTCATCCTTCATGGTGAACCAGTTCTCAGGCTGGGGAAAGGTTTTATCGGACACCTCCTGGACGTACTGCTTGAGACCGTTCAGGATGACCTCACCAGCATTGCCGAACACTTTGGCCATGCGCGGCTTGAAGCGAGGGTACAGCCCAAACATGTCGTGATAGATCAGCAGCTGCCCGTGGGCGTCAGGTCCCGAACCCAGGCTCATGATGATGCAGTTCTCCGCCCGTTCGGTGATGAGTTTGCAAATGCGGTCAGGAACCATTTCCAGCAAAATGGCGAACGCGCCAGCCTGTTCGAGTGCCTTGGCAGAATCGAGGATCTTTTTGGCTGATTTTGCGGCACGCCCCTGAACCTTATGACCCCCAAGCGCAGAAGCACTTTGTGGGGTCAATCCTAAATGACCGATAGCAGGGATACCGGAATTGACAATTCCGCGGATTCGGTCTGCCATCTCAGTGCCGCCCTCCAGCTTGATGGCATCACAGCTCGCTTCAGCCATAAAACGACCGGCATTGCGAATGGCAGTCTCAACGCTGGGCTGGTAGCTCATGTAAGGCATATCTCCTACGATAAACACGGTGGGGGCTCCACGGCGGACCGCGGCTGAATGGCGGATCATATCCTCCATAGTGGCGGGAAGTGTGGACTCATAACCGAGCATGGTCATGGCCAGGCTGTCTCCCACCAGGATCATATCCATCTCGGCTTGCTCCATCAGGTATGCGGTTGGGTAATCATAGCAGGTGAGCCAGGTGATCGGTTGGTGATTGGCAACCTTGTCAAATAAATAAGGAAGGGTTACTTTCTTGCGGTCTGTCATTGTTTTCCTCCGATATTCGAGATTCTGCAGCCAGTTGATTAATTTAGCTTATTATATTCTGATGCGGTGAGGCTGTGCAATCTATTTTGTCACCGAACTTCGAGTGCTATGGCCGTGCTGCTTAGCTTTTGCGACTTTGGTTCTCTCATCGTTTACCTTCCCAAGATGCTTATCCAACGATACAATGCTTTTTTATTTCACCAATCAAATCTGTGGTTTTTAGTAACCTCTACTCAACCGGTTACCATCCAGGCCAGGATCATCCAACCAGTGGAATAAATCATACAGGTAATGGAAATGCATACAGAATCAATCGCCCAATGGCAGCATACACATATATTTGGTCAAGACCAGATCCGCTCGGGTGAGCGGCGAACCTTAATCGTCATTATCATTACTTCACTCATGATGGTAGTTGAGATTACCGCAGGCCTGGCGTTCGGCTCGATGGCTTTATTCGCGGATGGTATCCATATGGGTTCCCATATGGTCGGTTTAGGCATCAGCTTCCTGGCATATATTTACGCTCGCAAGTATGCTCATAGCCAACAATTCAGCTTCGGGACGGGTAAGGTGAATGCATTGGCAGGTTACTCGAGCGCCATATTTCTGGTCATCATTGCTTTATTTATGGGATACGAAAGTATCCGCCGGTTTATTAATCCAGTTACCATAGAGTATAACAAGGCAATCCTGGTTGCTGTGATAGGCCTTGTGGTCAATGGGATCAGCATGTTTATCCTGGGTGAAAATGGTCGTACTCACCAGCATGGCGATGATCACGATCATGCGCACAACCACTCCAATCCTGCTCAAGAATATGATCATGAACATGAACAGGGAGAACCTACGCATGCCAGAGGTGCAGACCACAACCTAAAAGCTGCCTATCTGCATGTGCTGACGGATGCAATGACCTCTGTATTAGCAATATTTGCCCTGTTGAGTGCCAAATATTTTAAGCTAAATTGGATGGATCCATTCATGGGTGTGGTGGGTGCCATCCTTGTAATCCGCTGGTCGATTGGCCTGATCCAGGGAACGATTAAGGTATTACTCGACCACCAGATCCCGCTTGAGACCCAGAATAGGATTATTGGGATATTGGAAGGATACAAAGATACCAAAGTGAGCGACTTGCATATATGGTCGATCGGTCCAGGGATATATTCCTCCGAGATCGGGATTGTCACGAAGTACCCCGAGTCACCCAATAAATATAAGTCACTCATCCCTGAAGACACCGGGGTGGTGCATGCAACCGTCGAAGTGCACCTGTGTCTTGATTAATTATTCAATACCTGAGTGTCTGCTATAGTGATCATAGGTCCTCGTTAATGGACTAGATGAAATGCGGGTGGCTCTTGTCTCGAAATGAAATAAATAAGATATAATTTGTCCATTATATGCGAGGTAAATCATGATGAGTAATGGAACTAATCAATCCTTAGAAATCGCGACCCTGGCAGGGGGTTGTTTTTGGTGCCTTGAAGCAGTGTATGATGAGCTCAAAGGAGTTGTGGATGTTGTATCCGGCTATTCGGGTGGGCGTGTGGCCAATCCATCGTACGAAGCGGTGTGTACCGGCGCAACGGGGCATGCCGAGACCGTGCAGGTGACCTTCGACCCGCAGGTGGTCACCTTCCGTGAGCTACTGGAAGTATTTTTCACCATCCACGACCCCACCAGCTTAAACCGGCAGGGTGCGGATGTGGGGACGCAGTACCGCTCGGCGATTTTTTACCACAGCCCTGAGCAGAAAGCCACAGCAGAGCAGGTCATTCACGAGATGGAAGCGAATAAAGTCTGGGGAAAACCAATCGTGACGGAGTTGGTTCCCAATAACGTCTTCTATCCGGCTGAGGTTTACCACCAGGGTTATTTCAAGCGCAATCCCTACCAGGGATACTGTATGGCAGTTATTGCCCCTAAGGTTTCTAAATTCAGGCACAATTATCTGGAAAAACTGAAGGCGTGATCACCCGGTTGACCCTCGTGGGAGGTTGGTGATAGACTTGGCCTGTGGGCAGGCAATACAAGGAGATCACCATGATAACATCACAGGCCAAAGCAGGTATACTGCCAATCGAATTGGGAGAAGGACTGATCCTCAGGCGCTCAAGTGCTGAGGATGCTGTAGCGTTAGCAGATTTCAATGCCAGGGTGCATTCAGATGAAGGAATCGACAAGCCGGACGGAAGGTTGTGGGCTTGGACTTATGACCTGATGGTGAAGCCCCACCCCACGTTCAAAGCCAGCGATTTTACAATCGTGGAGGATGAGACTAACGGGCAGATCGTTTCAGCGATGAACCTGATCCCCCAGACCTGGAGTTTCGCAGGCATCCCGTTCAAAGTGGGCCGCCCTGAGCTTGTGGGCACCTTGCCTGAATACCGCAACCGGGGCCTGGTGCGACGCCAATTCGAGCTCATCCACCAGTGGAGCACTCAAAACGGTGATCTGGTGCAAGCCATCACCGGCATCCCTTATTATTACCGCCTGTTTGGTTATGAAATGGCGATGAACCTGCAAGGTGGGCGGGCGGGGTATCCAACTCACATTCCCAGGCTGAAGGAGGCCGATGCAGAACCCTATCTCATCCGACCTGCTGGTGAAGATGACATTCCGTTCATCTCCCAGTTATATGCCTTGGGCTGTAAAAGGTCATTGGTGGCGTGTGAATGGGATAACTCCTTATGGCGATATGAGCTGGTTGAAAAGAGTGAGAAAAATGTGAACCGGGTGGGTGTGCGGATGATCGAGACAGTCGATGGAAAACCATGCGGCTTTATGACTCACTTTGGATTCTCCTGGGGAGATATGCTGGCGGTCCAGCGGTACGAAATCCTTCCTGAATTCTCCTGGCTGGAAGTAACACCCTCAGTGATACGCTACCTGGAAACCACTTACCATCAGCTGCAGCCGGAACATGGAGAGAAGAAACCATTTGGCGCCTTTGGTTTCTGGTTAGGAGAGGACCATCCGGTGTACCGCGTCATGCCAGACCGCCTGCCGCGCATCCGAAAACCGTACGCCTGGTATCTGCGCGTGCCGGACGTGGCTGATTTTCTTCGACGAATCACTCCGGTCCTGGAGCAGCGCCTGGCGGCAAGCCCCATGGCGGGGTATTCGGGTGAGGTAAAAATCACCTTCTACCGGGATGGACTGCGCATCGTGTTCGATAAAGGCAGGCTGGTGACCATCGAAGCATGGATGCCTGAGCCGGTCGGTCACGCGGGGAATGCTGGCTTCCCACCCCACACTTTCTTGCAACTCCTGTTTGGGTACCGCAGCCTGGAGATGCTTAAAACCAGTTTTGTTGACTGCTGGACGGACCGGGACGAAATCCACGTCCTGTTGGAGGCATTGTTCCCCAGGCAGCCCTCGGACGTGTGGCCGATATCATGACCGTCGTGGGTGTTCTGGCTGATACCCATATCCCCGACCGGGTGCCACACCTGGACGCAAAGGTGCTCCAAACCTTCAGGGAGGCAGGAGTGGCAGCCATCCTGCATGCGGGTGATGTTTCCGTGCCGCACGTGCTCAAGGAGCTGGAGCAGATTGCACCGGTCTATGCAGTGCGTGGGAACCGGGATATCCTTTATCTCAGACAGCTGCCCATGCAGGTCCGGGTAAACATCGATGGGGAGTCTATTGGCATGGCGCACGGCCATGGCACGTTCAGCCGTTATATGATCGATAAGCTGCAGCGAGCGATTGCCGGTAGATATGCCGGGAAGTACATCCGGCGCATGCTGGCGACATTTCCAGATGCGGATGTGATCGTGTTCGGCCATCTGCATGTACCGTGCAATTTCCACTTTAATGGAAAGCTGTTGTTTAACCCCGGCTCAACCAGCTATCCCTGGCCAAGAAACTACCCGCCGTCTTTTGGGTTACTGCATCTCGAGCCAGGTAAAGGGCCAAGGGGAGAAGTCATAGAGATAAGCTGAACAAAATAAAAAAAAGACCGGAAGGAACATAATGTTGTTCCTGCCGGTCTTCGTAGTGATTGATATTATTTCTTGTATACTGGGGTGAGCCAGTGGTGGTATTTGGCCACCTTGCCTCGCAGGATATCTTGATACAGCTGATATAGACGCCCGGTGACCGGGCCCATTTTCCCACTGCCCACCTGGCGGAAGTCTACGCGTGTGACTGCGGTAATCTGAGCCGCGGTGCCAGTCAGAAAAAGCTCATCGCATAAGTAGACCTCGGTCCGATCGACGGGGCGCTCGACAACGTTCAGGTTTAGCTCCTCACGCGCCAGCTCAATTACGCTCCGACGGCTGATGCCCTCGAGGATATTTTCAGTTACTGGAGGAGTGATCAAAAGCCCATCGCGCAGCATAAAGAAGTTCATCGCGCTGCCTTCCGAGATATGTCCCTCCTGGGTGAGGACCAGGGCTTCATCGAAACCTGCCCTGACGGCGTCGGTCTTTATAAATGCCGAGTTGGCATACGCGCCTGAGATCTTGCCGCGGGCGGGGATAATGTTATCGTCCACGCGCCGCCAGGAAGAAATAGTGACGTGGGCATTGGTGTCGTCAGCGAGATACTTGTCAAACGGGAGTGCGCAGATGGACAATTCGTGGTTCAACCCATGCAGCTTCACTCCGATGATCTCATCA
Source organism: Anaerolineae bacterium (assembly GCA_041481345.1). Lineage (GTDB taxonomy): Bacteria > Chloroflexota > Anaerolineae > Anaerolineales > UBA4823 > FEB-25. The sequence continues at coordinate 2,923 of JBGPBQ010000113.1, read as the reverse complement.
CACTTATACGCCAGGGGGCGGATGTAAATATCCTGCTGGTATCCATCGACGCGCAGTAAATCGACCGTTAATTGGGTCAGGCTCTCCGGAGTATGATCGAGGTCCATGCAGAGCAGCTTGGCAGAATTGAGAAAGCGACGGTAGTGGTCATTTGCCCGGAAGATAAATAGTTGTTTCTCATCTTCATTCCAATAGGCGCGTACACCACCAAAAGCGGCTGTTCCATAGTTCAGTGCATGGGTAAGCACTCCAACTTTAGCTTCAGAGTAGGGGACGATTTTGCCTTGGAAATATGCATGCTTGGGAAGTACCACTGATTTTGCCTCCATTAAAGTTTTTTAGCACTGCCCGGTCAGAACTATCTGGCAGTTATAGCGATTATATCCTTTTCAATGCGATTGCCAAAGGATTAATCAAATTCATATCTATCATTACTGACCACAAAGCGATGAAAATAGTGGGTCCGCTTATTTGAGGGTATCTTCTATTGACACTTGGGGTTATCCATATTGGACGGAGGGTAGTATACTTCCGGCGTGTTTATAGGTTTATCGCATTTCTCCCGGAGATAATAAAAATGAAGCACGCAGTCAGCATCAGCATTGGATCTTCCAAACGGAACAAGGCGGTGGAGGTGGAGCTGTTGGGTGAGATGGTACGCATCGAACGCATTGGCACCGATGGCTCAATGGAAAAAGCTGCCCAGCTGTATCGTGAGCTGGATGGCAAAGTGGATGCATTCGGTGTGGGGGGGACCGATTTGGGGTTGACAGTGGGTACGAAATACTACCCATTGTATTCCATGCAGCCGATGATTCGCTATATCAAGCAGACCCCGTTTGTGGATGGCGCCGGCCTAAAAAATACTCTGGAAAACCGGATTGCCCCATTTTTGGAAGCTAAGATTGGTGATTACATCAAGGAGAAGAAGGTATTAATCACCTCCGGTACTGACCGCTGGGGAATGACCATGTCTTTTGTGAATTGTGGGTATGAATATATTTTTGGTGATTTGATGTTTGCTTTGGGAATACCGATTGCTTTACGCAGCATCACAGCGGTGAAACGGCTGGCTGCCATTATGATGCCAATCGCAGGGAGGTTACCTTTTGAATGGATTTATCCGACGGGTGAGAAGCAGGAATCGCGAATCCCCAAGTGGGAAAAGTATTATCAATGGGCGACGGTTTTAGCTGGTGATTGTCATTACATCAAGCGTTTTATGCCAGACCGGATGGATGGAAAAGTGGTTGCCACCAATACGACCACACCTGAGGATGTGGAGCTTTTCCGGCAGGTGGGGATCAAGTATTTAGTCACCTCCACACCGGTATTGGAAGGCCGTTCGTTTGGCACGAATATGATGGAGGCTGCCTTGATTGCGGCTGCAGGGAAAGGTCGTAAGCTGACCCACGCTGAGTTGAGCCAGATGTTGGACCAGATTGGGTTCGAGCCACAGCTGCAGGAGCTGAATTAATTCACCTGCAATCATAGCTACCAGTTCAGGAGATGACAGATGGATGCAGTGGTTACCGCGGGAGGTATCCCGCAACCGGATGAGTTGTTATATCCATATACACTCGGGAAACCAAAAGCATTATTGGAGATAGCCGGGAAACCGATGGTGCAGTGGGTCTTGGATGCACTAAGTGGTGCTAAAAAAGTTGAGAATGTGGTCCTGATCGGGTTGACTGAGGAAAGTGGAGTGACCTGTGCCAAACCACTCACCTTTATTCCGAACAAAACCTCGATGATCGAGAATATTTTAGGTGGAATCAACAAAGTACTGGAGATCAACCCGTCTGCAACTCGCGTTTTGATGGTTTCCTCCGATATTCCTGCCATAACTCCTGAAATGTTGGATTGGGAGGTCGAGACGACCTTGCAGACAGACGTCGACCTGTGCTACACAGTGGTGAAACGCGAGGTGGTTGAAGTCAGGTACCCCGGTTCCAGGCGGACATATGTGAAACTTAAGGATGTGGATGTATGCGGGGGGGATTTGAACGTCTTGCACACGTCGGTCGTCAGAATGGACCCGGAGATCTGGGAGAGGTTGATCGCGACGCGCAAGAATCCGGTCAAACAAGCCGCGATCCTTGGTTTTGATACGCTTTTTCTCATGATGTTCCGTATGATCACGCTGGACGAAGCGGTAAAAAAGGTGGCGACCCGACTGCAGATGACCGGACGAGCGGTGGTCTGCCCATACGCTGAGATAGCCATGGATGTGGATAAACCGAATCAGCTTGAGATGATACGGACAGACCTGATGCGGCGAGTGGCGAGTTGATGGAATTAGACGCTCGCTTCTCTGAACAGATGCGAATTGCCGAAAAGCCGGGGCTGCTGCGCAGTGCGGCAGTGCTACTAGCCCATTCCGGTGATTCATGGTTCTGGTTGGCAGGGTTGGGACTGGTGTGGTGGCTCGGGACGGATTATTGGAAACATCTAGCACTTACCCTGATCATTGCCATCCTGCTGACTGCTGGGGTGGTTTTCCTGGTAAAGTTCACTGTACGGCGCAGAAGACCGGAGGGGGAATGGGGAAAATTTTATCGCAGCACCGACCCGCATTCATTCCCATCCGGGCATGCCGTCAGGGCAGTTATGCTGGCGGTGGCCACGCTCGGGCTTGGACCGTTGTGGCTTGGGTTAATCCTGCTGGTATGGGCGCCGTTGGTAGGTCTGGCGCGCGTTGCCATGGGGGTGCACTATCTATCCGACGTGCTGGCGGGGATGATATTGGGTTTGTTGATTGGGGGGGTGATACTACTGGTAGCCTGAGCCGGCTCTACCCGTACAATTTCCGGTGGACAATGCTCAGCTCACGGACCTGCTCGGCGGCATGGTAGGAGGATCTCACCAGGGGGCCGCTCTCAACCCATTGGAAACCGATGCTCAGACCGTATTCCTTGATCTC
>JBGPBQ010000112.1:0-12185 GCA_041481345.1 Anaerolineae bacterium | reverse complement strand
CCTGGCTGATCTCATTAGAATTGGCACTTTCCGCGCGGGTGAAAGAATCCCTTCGGTCAGGCAGCTCAGCCGCCAGCGAAAGATCAGTGTTACCACCGTATTGCAAGCCTACATGGTGTTGGAGAACCAGGGCATCATTGAATCGCGCCCACAATCCGGATATTATGTGCGTTCCAAGCCGCCACAAATGCTGCCTGAGCCTGAAATGTCTGCCCCGCTGCAGGACCCTACCCTGGTAAGTGTCAGGGAGCTGGTTATGATGGTACTGAAGGATTCAACCAACCCCAACCTGATCCAGCTGGGAGCGGCAATCCCCAACACTGAATTAGTCGTCCCGGTGAAATTGAACCATATCATGGCGGGACTGTCTCGGCAGGTGAAAAACCAATACTATATGTACGATATTCCACCGGGGAATGAAGCCTTACGCATTCAAATTGCCCAGCGTGCCGTTGGAATCGGCTGTAACATCACTCACGCGGATGTGGTGACCACCTCAGGCTGCCTGGAAGCCTTTACCCTCAGTCTCAGGGCGGTGTGTAATCCGGGAGATACCGTGGCGATCGAATCGCCCATGTATTTCGGGGTTTTGCAAGTATTGGAGTCGCTTAATCTGCGCGCCCTTGAGATCCCCACCCATCCGCGCGATGGGATCAGCCTTTCAGCCCTACGGTTCGCCCTGGAGCATAACTCGATCCAAGCCTGCCTGGTGTTATCCAATTTCAATAACCCACTAGGGAGCTGCATCCCGGATGAAAACAAGCAGCAGCTGGTCGAGCTTCTGGCGCATCATGAGATTCCCCTGATCGAAGGGGATGTGTGTGGTGAGCTATTTTTCTCTGGGGTACGTCCCAGCGTGTGCAAAGCCTATGACCGCAAGGGTCTGGTTTTATTGTGCTCCTCGTTCTCCAAAGACCTTGTGCCTGGTTACCGTGTTGGATGGGTGGTGCCTGGCAGGTTCAAAGCTACCATCGAGTGGCTGAAATATACAACCAACGTCGCCACAGCTACCCTGCCCCAGGTGGCGATCGCCAAATTCCTTGAGTCAGGCGGCTATGACCACCACCTGCGCAGCATTCGCCGGCTGTATGCCAGTTTCGTCTCGCAGCTGTCGCAAGCTGTGATGCGCTATTTCCCGGAGGGGACACGCGTCACGCGACCCAATGGTGGGATTGTGTTGTGGGTGCAGATGCCTGACTACGTTGATTCGCTCGAGCTCTATAAACAGGCGCAAAAAGACGGGATCACCCTGGCACCAGGATATATGTTCTCCGCCACCGAGCAGTACCGGAATTTTCTCAGGTTAAATGCTGCCTGGTGGTCTTACGAAACCGACCGGGCGATGAGGCGGTTGGGTGAGCTGGTGGCTGAGCAGGAATCCACCAAGAATTAGTTCCTGTCTTTCTAAGGGTGGTTACAATCAAACATTCTGATTTTTCCCGGTTGGGGTATGTTGGAAGGCAGGTTTCATCGTTGATCGGCTCAAACAGCTCGATTGGATTCCCGGATGGGTCTCTCAGGATGATCTGTATACCCGCAAAATCGATGCCGGTGTTTGTCCTCGCCAGATATTGGCAAAATAATCCGCAGGAATAGGTCAATGTGTTCGGGCATCCTGCCAGATCAGCTGCTCTTTCATCCTCTGCGAGAAGAAATCCGGGCACTTCCCATCCCCTTTGCCAGTGAATCCGCCGTCGGGTGCACAAATTACACTTCCAGTGGAGTCATATAATGTGCTGTACTGATCACAACACTGGGCCGGGACGAAATATACTACCTGCCCATTGTAATCATAGCGCCATATCGATTGAGGAGGGTTACCAACCGGATCGCTTTCAAACTGCTTGATCAGCTTATCCACCAAGGCAGGGTTGGCAGCCTGGGTAGACTGTGAGCATCTTGCTAGAAGGATGGTCAAGGCAACGATTGCAAGTAAATAAGGCTTCACGATTCTCCAATATATGTTTCTACAGACCAATATATAGCTAAACAAAACCAAGACTATTGCCTGAACGTGGTTTCAAGTAGAAATGTTCCCGAAAACAATAACTATTAGACTCTAAGGGTTAGATCAGGAAAAATAATATAATTCAATTAGCCAAATCTATGGTGACCAGATGAACTGGTTCACACCATCACACAGGTTACCTATTAAACGCAGGGAAAAATCGGGATACAAAGCAGCATAGATAGACCCATCATCCAGGGCAATCAGCAGGGTTTTCCCATCAACTGGATCCCAAATCAGTTTGTCGACCGAACCATTGAAGATGGCTTGCCTATCTCCATTAGGCACCCTGACCACCACACGCCCTTTTTGATTTTCGATTACCTCCCAGTCTTGATAACCTTTTTTGGAAACAGCCGGGATGTATGACTTATCATAAGCCGGTGGATCATAGTATGTTTATCCATCTGATGAATCAAGCCCATCGGATTACACATCGAATATTTTGCTTATTGTTTTATTCAGTCTTGTTCTTAATAATCCTAATCGACTGGAATAGTTGTATGCGATCTTGTTGCCATGACTATATAATTACAATGCACTACGTGCAATTTCCCCCCAGATAAAATGGAAAGATGGCCCGAACACCCGTCTATATAGTCAACATGTGCAGGTCTGTTGAGCGCATGGAATCAACTTAACCCCACTCGTCGATATACGCGCCTAATAATACGATGGGTTGCACGGTCAAGTGACTAAGGCGCTATGCATTGATGACGGTGCAAAGCCTTAGACACGTAAAGGCCAATGACACTCAACCCCAAAACACCAATTGGCTGAGAAATAATCTTGCGGCCAAACGTGAATGGTCGCGCCCAAGAAATAGCGAGCAGACGCTACTTGGCCTGTGACACCGAGCGTGCCTTGTCCAAATTGTCCACACCAAGCACGAGGCGCGTATTCGTTGCAAGATAGGATAGGTTAATATTGACTCCTGCATTGGCGATCTTGCGACAGAGTCGACCGAACTCACCTGGGCGGTCGGCTATAGTGAGCACGAGTACATCGCGTTCTTCTTGCACGTGGATTTTAGCGGCTTCAAGGGCTTTACGTGCGGCGGTAGCATCTTCGACCAAGACGTGTATGACGCCTTTTCCTTGGCTGGTGAAACCACACGAACCTTCGATGTTAATTCCGGCCTTGCCTAAAACCTCACCCATGTCAGCAAGAGTACCCGGACGATCCTCCAACATAAGGGTTAAATCTTTCGCCATAATTTCCTCCATTTCACTTCAAATGAGAGCGGTCGCGGATGAAACCGCCCAATTTAGTGTTTTGCTGCGGTGTAAAGACTGAACAGCTTATAAACCTCAGCAACCGAATACCCTAAATTAATGCAGGTATTAGGATAATACAGGTAATATTAGGATTAATATCTAATAGATTATAGCATAAAATAAAAAAGTCTGCATACCAGTACAACTCCAAAAATTTCTGGATCAGGTTTGTGATGCGGTATGATTAATTCGAGTTGCCAGACTATGGCTGTAATGAAAAAAAATAAAAACTACAATTTGATAGCTTTTGCCAGATGCTTCAGATAGACTAGACCTGACGAGTTCGATATACTAATCCCAGATCGCTATGAAAGAATGACTATGCCCATAGAGTCAAAAGGATCACGTATTCCGGGTTTTTATAACCTTACCCTGACTGAGCGTTTGTCACAGCTTGCCGCACGGGGAGAGCTATCGGCTGATGATATCGCCGCCCTGAGTGGTCAGGCAGGTTTATCTGCTGAGCAAGCCGACCATATGATCGAGAATGTGGTGGGGATCCATGCCCTGCCGCTTGGAATCGCGCTAAATTTTATAGTCAATGGGCGGGAAGTTCTGGTGCCCATGGCGATCGAGGAACCTTCCGTGGTCGCCGGGGCATCCTTCATGGCCAAGCTGGCGCGCGCCGGGGGAGGCTTTACCGCTGAGGCTGACCCGCCGGAGATGATCGGTCAGGTGCAGCTGCTGTGTATATCTGACTTACTTACCGCAAAAAATGCCATCCTGGAACAAAAAGACCGCCTGCTGGCGGAGATATCCGGATTGGACCCAGTGCTCCAGCGCCTGGGTGGCGGACCGCGCGACCTGGAAGTCCGGCTGATCGAAGAGAGCCCCATTGGAGCTTTTCTCGTGGTACACCTGATCTATGATGTGCGCGATGCCATGGGTGCTAACGCGGTCAATACGGCAGTTGAGCGGCTGGCGCCGCAGCTGGAAACCATCAGCGGTGGCAAAGCGCACCTGCGGATTTTATCCAACCTGGCAGACCACCGCCTGGCACGGGCAGAATGTACTATTCTCCTCAGCGAGCTGGCATTTGAGGGGTACTCTGCTGAGGACGTGCGTGATGGCATCATCTCCGCCTGGGCTTTTGCTCAGGCTGACCCTTATCGCGCCGCGACGCACAACAAGGGCATCATGAATGGAGTCGACCCGGTGGTCATCGCCACAGGCAACGATTGGCGGGCCATTGAAGCGGGGGCGCATGCTTATGCAGCCCGCAGCGGTCGCTATACGTCACTTTCCACCTGGGGTCATGATGCATCCGGAAACCTGGTGGGCAGCCTGGAGATGCCCATGGCAGTGGGCATCGTCGGAGGAGCCACCCAGGTGCACCCGGTAGCGCGGGCTTCCCTGAAGCTGATGGGGGTGACCACTGCCGGTCAGCTGGCAGAAATCATCGTCTCGGTGGGGCTGGCGCAAAACCTGGCTGCCCTGCGTGCCCTGGCTACCGAGGGCATTCAGCGGGGTCACATGGGATTACACGCCCGCCAGGTGGCCATTGCTGCCGGCGCAAGTGGGGAATTGATCGAGCGGCTGGCCTCGCAGATGGTGGCTGAGAAGATTGTGCGCATTGACCGGGCAAAAGAAATCCTGGCGGAATGGGAGAAGACAGATTGAGCAGCCCTCTTGTTGAAAAGGAACCTATGAAAAAGTACCTCCCCTGGATCTGTTTTATTATGGCATTGGCAGGTGGAATATTCGCCTGGTGGGTCGATTCCCGCAACGATGAACCTCAGACGGCAGTCCTGGTGATCCTGATGGTGACCTTCCCACTTGGTTTCCTGGTGCCGCGCAGAGCCTGGTTGTGGGCGGTCATTACCGGAGGTTCTCTGCCGGTTGGGTATCTACTCTCACGCACATTGGGCTACGTTCCTGCTGCTCCGGTCGAGCCGGGTTGGTATGCCTCAGTCATCGCCCTCATTCCCGCATTCATCGGTGCATATTTGGGCACCTTTGCGAGAGTGATACTTAACAGTGCTTTCGCAAAATCCTGAATCCAAAATGGAAGATGTTATACTTTTACCGCTCATGACCTGAAATAATCTGCTCCATGGGATAACTGCTAACCTTTAACAGATGTCACTGGAGCAGGATCATTAGAAAGAAGTGATTTATATGGAAATGCCTCAATCAAATCTCAAACCCATGCTGCTAAAGCCCACTCATCCGGTGGGGATCATCGGTTATGGGGCATACGTACCGCGTTATCGCCTGCCTGCCAAAGAGGTGGCGCGCATCTGGATGGATGGAGCAGGTGGCTTGCCGATCAAGGAAAAAGCTGTCCCGGGGCTGGATGAGGATGTGGCGACCATGTCGATCGAAGCTGCCCGGAATGCCATGTTGCGAGCCGGCATCCATGCGCAGGATATCCGCGCCGTTTGGGTGGGTTCAGAATCGCATCCGTACGCCGTCAAACCAACCTCGACCATCGTGGCCGAAGCGATTGGGGCGGTCCCCTATGTTCAGGCCGCCGATTGGGAATTTGCCTGCAAGGCTGGCACAGAAGCCATGGTCGCCGCCATCGGTTTCGTCGGTTCAGGCATGGCGCATTATGCCATGGCCATCGGCATGGACACCGCCCAGGGACGCCCAGGCGACGCATTGGAATACACCGCCGGCGCCGGTGGAGCCGCCTACCTGTTGAGCCCAGCAGAGGAAGCCCTGGCCGTGTTCGAAGGCTCCTACTCCTACGTGACCGACACTCCTGATTTTTGGCGCCGCGAATATCAGAGGTACCCTGAGCACGGTCAGCGTTTTACCGGTGAGCCGGCTTACTTCAAACACATCCTCAAAGCCGCTCAGGCATTGATGGAAGGTACGCATACTACCGCTAAGGATTACAAATGGGCCGTCTTCCACCAACCCAATGCGAAGTTCCCCCAGCGTGTGGCTGCCCAGCTCGGTTTCACCAAGGAGCAGATCGCCCCGGGGCTGCTCGTATCAATGATCGGCAACACCTATGCCGGCGCTGCCTTGATCGGCCTGACAGGTATCCTGGATGTGGCCGAACCGGGGGATAAGATCATGATGGTCTCTTTCGGCTCTGGCGCCGGCTCGGATGCCTTTGCCATCCGTGTGACCGATGCTATTCGAGAACGGCGTGACCGGGCTCCGAAGACACAGGAATATATCGCCCGCCGTACCGAAATTGACTACGGGACTTACGTGCGCTACCGCGGCAAATTGGCGATGAAATAAATCCATATGGGGAAAATCACACCATGAGTGAAGTTGTCATCGCAGGCGTCGGTCAAACAGACGTCGGTGAACATTACAATATTTCCTTGCGCGACCTCGCATGGATGGCTTTGGAAGCCGCCATCCATGATGCAGGCGGATTACGACCCGATATCCTTTTCGTTGGGAATATGGTTGCTCCTTCTGCCTCACATCAGGCACACCTGGGTGCGCTCATCTCCGATTATGGCGGATTGGAAGGCATCGAAGCCTCCACAATCGAAGCGGGTGGGGCGTCAGGCGGTGCAGCCATGCGTATGGGTTATCTGGCGATTAAATCGGGGGAGGCGAAAGTTGCCCTGGTGCTGGGCATCGAAAAAGTGACCGACCAGCTTGGTCCGGGTGCAGAGGCTATTCAAACCCTGGGTGAGGATAGTGATTATGAAGCCGTGCATGGGCTCACGCCGAATGCGCAGGCCGCCCTACTGATGCGCCGCTATATGCATGAGTACGGGGTTGCCCACGATGCCTTTGCTGGCTTCCCCATCCTGGCGCATGCCAACGCCCTCACCAACCCCCATGCCATGTATCACAACCAGGTTTCGCTGGAAGCTTACCAAAATGCTGAGCCATTAAGTGACCCTTTGACCCTTTTCGATACCGCCCCGGTAGCGGATGGCGCGGCAGCACTGATCCTGACCCTTCCCGAGTTTCTGCCTGCAGGTTATTCCGCACCTTTGATACGCATCACCGGCTCCAGCCTGGTCACCGACCGCCTGGCGATCCACGACCGCCCTGACCCGCTGGCTTTTAAAGCTGCCCGCCGCTCAGTTGAGCGAGCTTGCCGGCAGGCAGGGCTCTTGCCCGCGGATGTGGACCTCTTCGAGCTGTATGACTCGTATTCCATTTATGCGGCCCTGGCATTGGAAGCATCAGGCTATACCCAACGCGGGGAAGGTTGGAAGCTTGCCCAGGACGGCAGGCTGGAACGTGATGGTGAGCTGCCCATTGCCACTTTCGGTGGGTTAAAAGCGCGTGGCAACCCGGGTGGGGCAACCGGGGTGTATCAAGCTGTGGAAGCTGCACTTCAGCTGCGGGGTCAGGCTGGTGCAAATCAGGTTAAAGACGCCCGGCGAGCGCTCATCCAGTGCCTGGCTGGTCCGGCATCCTCTGCAGTTACCCATGTCTTGGAGGCGCCATGAAAATCGGGCTGGTCCTCATTATTGCAGAACACAAGGAGCTGAGGCGAGACTATAGTTATCGCCAGCTTTCAAATGTGAAAGGACTGCAAAAGTCAATCTGATAGGAATTGATAGCGACCAATGGCTATATTTAGCATCGAACGTTTATAGATAAGGAGATTATAACTATGGAAATTCCTCGCCATTGGCGGTTGAAGAAGCAGCGTTATGCTCTGGTTGGAGAAGTATGCCCACATTGCGATGCCAAGCTGTTCCCGCCGCGTGATATCTGCCCCAACTGTGGGCAAGAAGCCCGCACGGAGTACCAGTTTAGTGGGAAAGGTGAGGTATTTTCGTATACCACCATCTATGATGCCCCCGCCGGATACGAGTCGAACGTCCCTTATACGGTGGCATTAGTGAAGTTGGAAGAAGGTCCGATGATAACCGCCCAGCTAACCGATCTGGGCAGCCAGAAGGTGGAAATTGGTATGCCGGTGGAAATGGTTACTCGCAAACTGCGCTCAGATGGGGACGAGCGCGGGATCATTGTTTACGGGTATAAGTTTAGACCGTTGCTGCAGTAAGACATTTTATTTATAACCTGAAGCGCTCTCCAAATGGAGGGCGCTTTTTATTTCATTTCACGTACCCCTCAAGATATTCTATCTACCATAATCGGCTTCGGTCATTTCCCAGACGGTTACAAGGTAGATATTATCGATGGTAAGTTCTTCTTACCTAAGTTTTAATCTGCGTATTATGCTAGTTTCTTTAGTTTCCTCCCAGCTCTTGCAACTTCTGCTGTGCACCTTGACACAGCTGGGGGTTGTTACCGCAGAGCTCCAGTGCTTTTTTGAAGTCTGCAACTGCATTTTGTGTATCGCCTTTATAGGCATAAGCCTGCCCAAGATTGTAGTAAGTCATGGCAGCATTGGGATTGAGCTGAATGGATTGATTCCAATCGTTGATGGCGTGATCCAGATCACCTTTGCTTGCATAAGCCGACCCACGATTGTTGTATGCCTCTGTGTAATCAGGTTTCAACTGAATAGCCTGATCGTAATCACTGATGGCGCGATCCTGGTAGCCAACTTTAGCATAGGTTAATCCACGAGAGTAGTAAGCCTCGGCATAGTTTGGGTTTATCTGTATGGCTTGACCAAAATCGAGGATGGCTTGATCCGTATTACCTTTGGATAAATATGCTGACCCACGATTGCTGTAAGCTTCAGCAAATTTAGAATTGAGGTGGATGGCTTGGTCAAAATTGCTGATGGCGTTATCTAGATCGCCATTTTTATAGTAATCCAACCCACGTTGGTTGTACACCTCAGCAGATTCAAGCTTGAGGCGTACGGAGTTGTTGTAGATGAGCAGTGTGACGCCGGCAACGATTGCAATTACCAGGAAAACGCCAATGACTTTGAAGATTGTCTTATCTCGATTAGAACGGTGATGCTTCTTTTCCATATTACTCCTCACTACTTCTCATCCCGGTTGATAAATCCCTTCTTCCAGGCGTTCGAGCAGAACCTTTCCAAATAACCTGATACCGCATATCTGGCAAACTATCGGTGGAATGGTTTATCGCTTTCCTAATAAGAATTATTTTTAATAGCAATTTCCGCATTAATCCTATAAAGCTGATGTGTCAGTTTGAATCTATGCGTCATTATAATTATTCTAGCACAATCACAGTTCCAAGACGGAGCGCCCGGAAGATTGACCATATTGTGGTTATGGTCGATCCTCCAGGTGCTGACAAGTCTCTGTTGGAGTGGGCAGATATCCTTTGCTTGCCAACTAGTCCAAAAGAGGTGCTGGTTCCACTAACCAGATAATTCTTTCTTTTTAGTGATCTGACCCTACTTTATAAGCCGTGTGAGGTACTCATCGCTATAACTGGATAGCATGCATCTCGGATTGTCAACCATTCGCCGTTTTCTGTATTCATTTTGCTATTCCAGCTTTGGCCGTTTAAAATAATATGTTCCCCCAACCGTTACAGTCTTATCGACGAGATTTCGATGTTTTTTAAGCCAGCCAGGTAAAAAATCCATTATCGTTTTATATTTATCTTGTCTGATTTCTTGAGTTGTTTCAGCTTTAATTGGCACTACCCGTACTAATTCCCAGCCTTCTTTTCTTAATGAAGCAAGGGCTAATTTTTCTGCCATCCAGGAATATTCTAGATCATTAAAACGCATTTTTCCATCGGTATCAACGTGAGTGGTTAACAGTCTCCATTCCCACTTTGGCGGATTTTGCTCTGGCGTATTCTGCACTGGCTTACTCTGCTTTGGCATATTCAGATTATCACCCAGTTATTTACTACATCGGTCGCGCCTCGTACTTCACAGACCTGGTTATTATTGCCCGGCGAATAGCCTCATCCCACAGCATTTCGACAAATTCTATATCTGGAGCGTTGGCTTTCCCCAGCTCATCACCCCTTGGCGTGTAGGTTATGTCAATCCAGCAATTCAGATCACAGCTAACATCAATTACCATCTACCACGGCTTTTCTATGTTCTTCTGGTAATAATGATGTGATTCGTCTCAGCTTTTTTGTTCGCACATCCATCAATCCATAAGTGAAGAATATTTATCTGTAATGCTAATTTCTTCTAATTTCAATATTTGATAGGGATGGTTGAGTAATCGTATAAGGATTAATCCTGCTATGATTGCATACAGGAGTACTCCGACGACGATTGAAGCGATTCCAGATTGATTGATCAAATTCGTCGTTAATATGAGCCAGAAGCTGAAACCAATCCCAGCTGAGCTACCCAGTAACCAGAGTGACGAACCCGAAAATTGACGTCTTAGAATGAACCATTGTAACAACCCAACCATAAAACCTATCATAATGAATTCGGCAGTTAGTAGTGTGAAAGATTCATCGCCAACGGTCTGCCTCCACCCATCCGGGATCAACCGATTGACTAGAATAAATAGCAGAAAACCAACTGTGAAGGTGAAAACCCATAAAATTGAGGTACGGGAGACACGCCGGAGTGCCAGCCACTGAGCGAGACCAATGGGGACCGTGAAGATAAAAACCGATATCAAACCAAGTTTTATTGATATTAATTGGAAGGTAAACAGTAAGGATATCGCAGCGGTCCCACTAATACCTAGAAAAATAGCAACCACCCAAATCAGGAACGATTTACTTAGATAGCTAGATTTTTGAGGCATGACTCATCACCACCTTTGCCATCTTCACGATGCCTTTTCCTTGATAAAACACTCGCAATAATCGTCTGAGTTATTCAATACAACTCTCAGGTATTAATCTTCAATAGTTGCAAAAATTAGGCCACAAAGAAAACAGGGAAGAGACATGAGTATACCAACCACACTAATCATAATAATTTCCCAGTCACTTGCTTCCAGACTCCTTTTTCATAAGTTTAAGGGTCAGATCCAATCATTAGAAATACGCTTAGTGTTGCCTATGTCTGTAAATCATGCTTTATTGACTTATAGATTATATTTGAATTTTACACCCAGCGCGTCGTGTGCGCTTTACCACTTTATCCAAATACTTAGGTTCGATTGATTGATTTGTTTTCTTTGATAAGAGGAATTATCTTTCTTGTTGCTCACCAATGCCTCCCGGACCTATTCTGGGGAGGCTTTGGTGAGGCAGAAGAGTGGAACTCACATCGAAGTTTGCTTACACAACGACAAGCAGGCCAGTCGAGATGGTCACCTGCAAGCTGCGCTCGGATGGTGACGAGCGAGGAATCATCATTTACAGGTATGAGTTTAGACCATCAATGCAGTAAGACGGATTATATGTAATTTCAAGCTCTCTCTAAATGGAGAGCGCTTTTTATTGCAAGCACAGATGGAGTTAACGGCACGGATGATCAATAACTGTCCATGACACTAGTCAGGCGCCGTATATGGAAACGAATAGCCAGTTGGCATCGGATTAGCTGATGCCAACCGAGAATCCGACTGGTCCATAGTCGTCCGCACACAAATGCGGTGGTAGTCCTATGGATATTGTAATATAATAAGATACTATTTGGATTATTATGATACGATTTATCGGTTAATAAATTTTAAAGGAGTGGAGAACATGTTGAACCTTAATTCAATTATGATCGGAACGAAACAAACCAAAGTCCTGGCGGCCTTCTATGAAAAGGTCATTGGAAAACCGCCGGAAATGGTCGACAGTGACAATGGTTTCTATGGTTGGCAGGTAGGTGGTAGCTACCTGGGCGTTCTTGAGCATTCCCAGATGGGTGGAAACACGAAAGATCCGGGCCGAATTATGCTGAATTTTGAGACCTCACAGGTCAAAGAGGAATTTGAACGGATCAAAGCGTTGGGTGGGGTAGTAATCCGTGCCCCATACCAAATGGGAGGCGGATGGATCGCCACGCTGGCTGACCCGGATGGCAACTACTTTCAGCTTATGAGCCCGATGGAGATGTAAGTGATTAACCTCAGGTAATACAAATGGATCACAATGAAATCTTGATAATGTTCGGGTGAATCGAGATTGATATAAGT
>JBGPBQ010000111.1:0-12242 GCA_041481345.1 Anaerolineae bacterium | reverse complement strand
ATCCCACCGGAAAGCACCAGCACTTATACCCTGTCTCTGGCAAATGAAGGAACTGGTGATTTAAATTTCCATATCACCGAGGTACCATCAGGCACATATCCATTACCTCTCTATACAGATCCAGCGATGCCAACCGGCGTTGATCCACAGGTTTATTCTGATATTGCAGATTCACCAGATGGCATGACGAAATTTATCGTCTATATGCACCAGCAAGCTGATCTTTCGGCTGCATACGAGATGGACAGGCATGCACGCGGGCAATATGTTTTGGATACTCTACGTAATGTAGCCAACCAGACGCAAGCGAATTTGGTGAGCGAACTTAATAAGCGAGGTGTCACTTACGAATCTCGTTATATCGTGAATGCCGTGATAGTAAACGGGAACTTGTCGCTGGTCAATTATCTGGCATCTCGACCTGAGGTAGGTTATATCGGACCCAATGCAGCTGTTCCCGCTCCTGCACCTGTGTCAATAGACACTACAGTTGAATCTCCAGATACCATTGAGTGGAATATCGAGAAAATTGGAGCAAACCAGGTGTGGACAGATTTTAATGTGACTGGGCAGGGGATAGTGCTTTCCAGCATTGATTCCGGTGTCCAATGGGACCACCCAGCCTTGGTAAACCAATACCGTGGCTGCCTTAATCCACCAACTTGTGACCAGATTGATCATAACTATAACTGGTGGGATCCTTTCAACCAAAGTCCGTCTATGCCTCACGACGCAGATAGCCATGGTACGCACACAATGGGGACAATGCTTGGTAGTGATGATCCAACCGAGCCGATTTCTGCCACAAATGCCATTGGAGTAGCCCCAGGTGCGCGGTGGATAACCTGTGATGGTTTTGATGATAATACCGGATTAGCCTCCTACGCAGGGATGCTGGAGTGCGCTGAATTCCTGCTCGCTCCTTGGGATCTGACTGGAGCAAATCCTAACCCTGATTTGCGCCCAGATATCGTCAACAACTCTTGGGCTTTCAATCAAGCCCAGTGGTGGTTTAGTCAAGCAATCTATGCCTGGAGAGCAGGAGGTATTATGGGCGTTTTTGCGAATGGCAATGAGGGTCCTGGCTGTGGTACAGTTAATGATCCCGGTGATAATGAGAATGTACTTGGTGTCGGCGCAACGGATAGCTCCGACATAATTGCAGATTTTTCCAGCCGTGGCCCAGCAGTGTTAACCGGGATCACCAAGCCCGATATCTCAGCGCCTGGGGACTCCATACGCTCTAGTATACCTGGTGGTATTTACGAGGGCGGTTGGAGTGGAACTTCGATGGCTACACCGCATGTAGCAGGAACAGTCGCGTTGATCTGGTCAGCAGTTCCTGAATTACGGGGTAATGTCCAAGTGACTTCATGGATCATAGAGCAAACCGCTAAAGGTATCACTACAAACCAGGGTTGCGGTGGAGATCTGCCCAATGAAATTCCTAATAACACCTATGGTTGGGGGCGCATTAACGCCTATGCTGCAGTTTCGATGGCATTAGCTACCCAATGGGATATCCCTTGGTTGAATGTCGATCCAGTCAAAGGCAGCGTAGCTCCCAATGCATCTCAAGACATCAGCTTAGCCTTTGATACAGCTGGATTGAACAATGGTAATTGTTATGTTTCAGACTTGAAGTTTGAATATAATGACCCATATGTCACTGAGGAGGTCGTCCCTGTTGAGGTATGCATTGGTTACCCAATTCATAACATCATCTTACCAATCATTTTCAAGTAATTAATGAGGTCGCAATACTAACTGATCCTCCCGTCCATAATTTGGACGGGAGGTTTAGATTAATGTTGAGAGACGCCCCACCGGGGCGTCTCTACGTAGATCATCCTTCGGGCGCCCTGGCAATCTTCCCCATCCGTCGGGTAAAATAGGCTGTTGCAATGAGCAAAGGAGCATACCATGCCAGACTGGTCCGACGGCTACGTGACCGCCAATACCCTCAAGATCCACTACTACCGCACCGGTGGGAGCAAGCCACCGGTGGTGATCAACCATGGGGCAGGGGACGACGGGCTGTGCTTCACTCACGTGGCGCGGCAGCTGGAGCAGGATTATGACGTGATCTTGCCAGATGGGCGCGGCCACGGGAAATCGTCCCCAGGGAACCAGGATTATTCCTCCCGGCAGCGCGTGCAAGACCTGGCGGGCTTGATCGGAGCGCTGAAGCTGGAACAACCGGTTGTAGGCGGCCATTCAATGGGCGC
Source organism: Anaerolineae bacterium (assembly GCA_041481345.1). Taxonomy (GTDB): domain Bacteria; phylum Chloroflexota; class Anaerolineae; order Anaerolineales; family UBA4823; genus FEB-25. Next base: position 10,014 of record JBGPBQ010000111.1, on the reverse strand, counting down.
AGATACCTCCATGGGCCTGGCAGCCGATTACCCCCACCTGGTACGCGGTATCTTCCTGGAAGATCCGCCGATCATCCTGCCGGGTGAGACCTTCAGCAATGGGAAGCAGACCATCAAGGGCGAAGATATCGGCAAAATGATGGCCAGGTTCATGCGCCTGTTCAAGCTGATGCCGAAGTTCATCGGGGTGCGCATGGCACGCAAAGCCTCGCCAACCTACCCGGAGGACGAGATCCAGCCGTGGGTGGACTCGAAGAAGCGGGTGAGTTACGACTTCCTGAGCTCCATGGCTACCATGCAGATAGAGTTATCCGATCCATTTGAAGTCTTCAAAAAGATCACCGTCCCGGTCCTGTTGATCATCGGTGACCGTGAGAAGATGTCCATCGTATCGTAAGAGGCGGCGCAGGAAGCTGCCCGCGTGAACGATAAAGTGCGGGTGGTGCACCTGGAAGGTGCCAGCCATGACATCCGCCGCACCCGCTTCGACGGCTATATGCCGGCGCTCAAGCAGTTCCTGGGTGAAATGTACCCTATATGAAATGTAAATCTGTCACTAGCAAGACGCACCCCAATTAGCTATAATTGACCCAAAGCTACCCAACCGAAAAATGCCCAAACCTGACCCATGGAGGAGCGGATGAGCAACACAACTTTATTGGATGCGATCAGAGTTGTCAAACAGAATGAAAGAATCGCCTCAGATACCTACGCAGGCGCCGCCAAAAAAATAAGCAACCCGCTGGGCAAACAGCTATTCGAGCAGCTCAGCGAGTTTGAGCAATTTCATTTCGTAAAGGTCAGTGCGCTAGAGACCTCATTGCTCGAAAAAGGCACTTTTCTATCTTATGAAGGCAAAGACTTTCCCCTCCCGCCGATATTTGAGATCAAAGCTGCTCAAGATGCCGATCGAAAAAGCGCCATGGGCATGATTACTGATGCGATTAACCTGGAGCGACTGGCCGAAAAAACCTATGCCGACCTATCTGACCAGGTAACCGACCCCGAGGGTCATGCCATGTTCAGGCGGCTCTCAGAGGAAGAGCACAACCATTACCGTATTCTCACTGAGGCATATTGGTCCCTGACCAACCGGGGTGTTTGGAAGTGGTCTCCTCCATGATCTGAAAGGCGGTGGCGGTAGGCAATTTCTTAGGGGATTATTTTGTAGAGGCACCCAGCGGGGCGTCTCTACCGACGGAGTTGGGAACACGGCCCCGCTTATAATACCCATATGATCATCCAAGAGATCCAATCCAAGACCATCCTATCGGCCTCCAAGGTTTACCCCTACGTCATCAACCCCTACGTGGGTTGCCAGCATAACTGCACGTACTGCTACGCCCACTTTATGAAAAGGTTCACCGGGCACAAGGAACCCTGGGGGCAGTTCGTCGACGTCAAGCTGAACGCGCCGGAGCTGTTGAAGCGGGAAATCACCCGGAAAAGGAAGGACCGGGTGTGGGTCAGCGGGGTGTGCGACCCGTACCAGCCGCTGGAAGGGAAATATAAGCTCACCCGCCAATGCCTGGAGCTCCTGGCTGAGAATGACTGGCCGGTGACGGTCCAAACCCGCTCTCCGCTGGTGCTGCGGGACCTGGATATCCTGAAAACGGGGAAATCCTTCGAAGTCGGGTTGAGCGTTACCACCGCCGATGACGGCATGCGCAAGCTGTTCGAGCCCAATGCGCCTTCCATCAAAGAGAGAGTCAGGGCGCTGGGTGAGCTGCATCAGGCGGGAATACGTACCTACGCCATGATCGCCCCCATCCTGCCCCAGGCGGAGACACTCGCCGAGATGTTGGTGGGTAAGGTGGATTACGTTAGAATCGACCGGATGAACTATCACTATGGCGATTGGGTGTACCGGAAATACAGTCTTGAAGATTACCTGACGGATGAATATTTCTCGCGGACGGAACATGTGCTTGCCTCTACGTTTGCCAGCGCAGGGGTCAGCTGCCTTTAATTAAACTGCTGAAGATGATAAAATGACCATGGGGGATGACCTTGGGGGGAGTCTTATAGAATAAATAATAGGAGAACGGTTATCTATGGCAAAAGTACTTGGCGTTGGCGGTATCTTTTTCAAATCACCCGACCCGGCGAGATTGTGCCAGTGGTATTCGCAGTGGCTCGGCTTCAGCATTGAAACGGAGTCGGGTATGTCATTCGTCCCGTTTCACCCGCACAGCATGCCCGCCAAAGGTTACACGGTGTGGAGCGCATTTAGCTCCACAACATGCTACTTTTCACCCTCCGACAAGGAGTTCATGTTCAACTTGGTGGTGGACAACCTGGAGGAAGCATTACACCAGGTGACGGCAGGCGGTGCGGAAGTGGTGGGTGACATCGAGAAGAGTGAGTATGGTAGGTTTGGCTGGTTCGTGGACCCGGATGGCAACAAGGTGGAATTGTGGCAGCCGCCGGATTAATATCACCGAGAAAATCGTTGAACTATAAAAATATAACCGTCTCCCGCAGGATGTAGCAGGCATGAAAGATTTCTACACCTCGTTTTATTCGACCGTTGAGCATAGCCCGGCGCACCACGCGTTCTGCGAGCGCGTGTTCGGCAGGGACCTGTGCCAGCACGGCTTCGCTGATATGGAACAGCTCGACCTGCTGCTCCGGGTGACCCAGCTCGGCCCTGGTCAGCGGGCGCTGGACCTGGGATGCGGCAATGGCATGATCACCGAATACCTGTCTGACGCTAGCCTGGCCCACATCACCGGGTTGGATTACATCCCGGAAGCGATCAGCCAGGCGGTCAGGCGCACGGCCGGTAAATCAGAGCGGCTGGCATTCATGCTGGGGGATATCAACCAGCTCGAGCTTCCTAACGGCAGCTTTGACGTCATCTTCTCCATCGACTCAATATACTTTAGCGATGATTATGCTGCCACTCTCCTTGCGCTGAAATCGGCGCTCACGCCCACCGGGCAGATGTGCATCCTATACTCGTATGGGCGCGAGCCGTGGGTGCCGGTGGAGGAGTTCCCCAAGGAGAACCTGCCACCCGACAGGACACCCCTGGCAGAAGCCCTGAAAGCTAACCGGTTGTCGTTCTGCGCTTCAGACCTGACGCCGCAGGACTACGCCCTGGCGGTAAAGCGGAAACAGATATTGCTGGAATTGAAGCCGCAGTTCGAGGCTGAAGGGATCATGTTCATCTATGAAAACCGCCTGGGGGATGCCAATGGGGTTGTAGGGGCGATCGAGCAGGGTGTGCATGCCCGCTATCTGTACCAAGTCCAGCGTCGTCGGATGGATTGAATGGAAATATTTATCAATTAAAAATAATAAAGCAGAGGGTATTATGAGAAATCTACTTTAAAACGCCGCCGAGAGGGCGATTAACTATCTCGAAAGTCTGTCATCCAGGGGCGTTGCCCTCTCACCGGATGCGATTAAGAATTTGGCGCAGCTTGACCAGCCTCTACCCGTAGAGCCAGGCGAACCTAAGCAGATCTTGAGACAGCTGGACGAGCTCGGCTCACCGGCGACGATGACCATGGCCGGGCCTCGATTTTTCGGCTTCGTCATCGGCGGGTCACTCCCGGTGACCCTGGCTGCCAACTGGCTGGCGGGAGCGTGGGACCAGAACGCCGTCTTTTACAACGTTTCACCCGTTACAGCTTACCTTGAGCAGATCAGCATGCGCTGGATCCTGGACCTGTTCGGCCTTCCGCCCGAGTGCGGGGCGGGTTTCGTCACCGGGGCGACCATGGCCAACTTCACCGCTCTGGCTGCCGCCCGAAATGCCGTGCTCACGCGGGCCGGCTGGAACGTTGAAGCCGATGGATTGTTCGATGCCCCGCCGATCACGGTGGTCGTCGGCGCTGAAGCCCATCCCACGCTGATCAAAACCCTGGGGATGCTGGGTTTCGGTCGCAACCGCACGGTCAAAGTGCCCACCGATTCCCAGGGTCGGCTGCGGGTGGACGCATTTCCCGCTTTGTCGGGTCCCACAATCGTGTGCACTCAGGCGGGCAACGTCAACACCGGGGCGTTTGACCCCATCTCCGAAGTCTGTGATCTGGCGCATGCTGCGGGTGCGTGGGTGCACGTGGACGGCGCGTTTGGGCTGTGGGCGATGGCGGTCCCATCCATGCAAGCCCTCACCGCCGGGATGGACAAAGCTGATTCGTGGGCCACCGACTTCCACAAATGGCTTAACGTCCCGTATGACAGTGGACTGGCGCTGGTGCGCGATTCGGATGCACTGTGCGCTGCCATGGCCGTCACCGCCGAATATCTGCCGACCGACAGCTCATACCGCAACCCGTCCGACTTCGTGCCTGAGTTATCCCGGCGCGCCCGCGGGGTGGAAGTGTGGGCCGCCCTGCAAAGCCTGGGGCGGAAGGGAGTGGCTGAGCTGGTTGAGCGTACTTGCCGCCACGCCCGGCGCTTTGCTGAAGGCTTGCAATCTGCCGGATATGAAGTGTTGAACGACGTGGTGCTCAACCAGGTGTTGGTGGCATTCGGGGATGCAGCTTCGACCAACCGGGTGATTTCCGGTATCCAGAGCGGTGGCACCTGCTGGTGCGGCGGCACGGTCTGGCACGGGCGGACGGCGATGAGGATCAGCGTATCCTCCTGGGCGACGACGGACGAGGATGTGGAGCGGTCGCTCGAGGCGATGATCAGGATAGTGGGGCATAGTAAGCTGTGATGAAGGTTGCCTGACTGCGGTGCTCTATGTTCCGCTTGGAATCGGTGGGGATGATTTATTCGTAGAGACGCCCCGCCGGGGTGCCTAAGTCCGCCCAGTTGGTTCGACCAGCAATCTGTATTCTCCTCTACTCCTCCCCTATCCCGAATGAGTTGATCGGGAAGGGGAGGTTTGGTCCCACCTGGGTCTGGGGGGAGAAGAGGGGCTATTTTTCTAATTTTCCTGCGCTGCCTGTCCCTTTATCAGGTCAGCTTGACCGTCTCAGCAGGGATCCTTGACTTCGCCGAGATGCTAATTTCCATCCAGACGGATAAGGCGGATACCGACAGCAGCATGACGACGGTGGCAATGAAAAAAGGGTTTAAAAGTGTATTATTATTAAAATCCTGGCGGTGCAGGATGCTTCCGATCACCAGCAGCACCTGCCCTAAGGCAATACTCTGCAGGTTATATCGCCAGGCAGTCCAGCGTATCTCCCTCGACAAGACCAAGCCGTCAACTGCAGTGAGCGCGCCCCAGGCGCAAACCGTCCGGGCGGTAAGAGCGGTCAGCTTCCATGGCCAGATGGCGATCAGCCAGGGCGGGTTGATGAAACTGACCAGCCAGAACAGCAGCGTGAGGAGGCCGATCAGGCCTGCCATCCGCCTGACCCATTGTGGCACTTCCCTATCGTTGGTCTCGAACGTGCCGGGGTCGGTTACCCGGTTGTGGTACCACAGCCAGGGGACTAAAAATGGAGTGATGATATAGATCACCAGCCAGGCTTTAAACGCCAGGTTGGCGTGGATAAAACGGTCGTAATGCAGCAGGGTGACCAGCAGCATGCTGGCAGCAAAGGCGGTAACGGGCAGCAGGCTGATTTGTACCCGGTGCCACTTGCGCCCGAAGATGGCGAACAGGAACATGTAGGCCCCCGAGAGATAACCAGCGCCTATAAAGACCGCCATGATTTGGGGTTTGATCTCCCAGGCAAAACTCGTCCGCGTGGTCTGCGGGAAGAGATAGAGTATCAGGAATGCAGTCACCAGTACTACATCGACGGCAGCCAGAACGATACGGGTGATTGGGAAGATACGGTCATCACGTATAGCGGGTCTCATTTTATTTTCCTCCTGGTGAGACAGTGGATGGTTGGAATTGCATATCCGACGTCCGTAATATATTCAGACTAATCGGATGAATTATATTATAAATTATAATCGTCAAGTGCGCTATAGTTGAAAATTTAAAGCTGCAACGCCAGGCGATTGATGGCGCTCGATGAACACGGAGGCGGCTAGTTACGGCCTGAAATATCCCGATAGATACCACGGAAACAGCAATTGTTGTCCGGTAGGTGCGGAACCATAAAGCGGTAATAAAATCAAGACTTTAAGCGAGAAAGGTACAGCGGGGGATCTTACGGAAGTTGGCTTCCTAGGTTATTTTATACAGTAAGAGGCAATAAAATGCGGAAAATCGTTCCCCTGTCTGGTGCATTTTCTGCTGTGATGTTACCGCCATGCGCTTCAACGAGATGTTTGGCGATTGCCAGACCGAGACCCATCCCGCCCGAATCGGTTGATTTGTAAAAACGCTCAAAAACGTGCTGCAGATCATCGGGAGGAATGCCGGGACCGTCGTCCTGTATGGCAATCAGGATGTTTTTCCCATCGATTTCACCAGCAAGCCTGATGGTGCCACCCGTAGGCGAGTAGCGCAGATCGTTGGCCAGCAGGTTGGCGAGCACCTGTCGCATCCGGCTGGGATCGATTTCTAGCAAGGGCAGGTTGCCGGCCGCGTTGATTGTTATCGTCACCCCGGCGGAAGCAGCCTGGGCTTGGAAGACGCTGGTTACCTCGCGCAGGAAAGATACTATTTCAATGGGTTCTTTTTTTAACTGTAGAGCTCCACTTTCAGCCAGCGCCAGGGTACGCAAATCTTCCAACACATGGGCCAGGATATTGGTTTCATCCAGCAGGCCGCGCAGGTTGGTTTCATCGGCGGGATAGACGCCATCCAGCATGCCTTCCAGGTTGCCCTGGATGACCGTTAGCGGGGTGAGCAGCTCATGGGTGGCATCTGCCAGCAGGTTACGGCGCTGTTCATCTGCCTGGTGCAGGCGCGAGGCCATATTGTTGAAGGCGCGCGCCATTGATCGGACCTCAGGCGGCCCTTTTTCCAGCACACGCGTAGAATAATCTCCTTCGGCAACCCGGCCGGCCGCCTCGTGCAAGTCATCCAGCGGAGCGGAAATGCGTCGCAGACCAAATAACGCCAATGCGATAATGGCTATGATAAGCACCAGTGCAGCCAGGCTCAACGGTAGCGCCCAGCGGAGCAAATAATTAAAATCAATCGGACCAAATGTCCTGAGGATAAAGGCAACCAGTAAGACGAAGAGCGTAAAGCCCAACAGGTTGAAAATGCCGAAGAAACAACCCAGCCGGCGGAAGAAAGGGTTGTGGCGGTATCTTCCCCTTGGAGGCGGCCAGGGCTGGTTCTCAGGCCACCAGGGCGGACGTTGCATGTAGATGCGCGGCCGGTGTGACATCAGCGGTCGTTGAATTTGTAGCCCACGCTATACACGGTGATGATATAGCGCGGATCGGGCGGGTACGGCTCGATTTTGTGGCGGATATTCTTGATATGTGCGTCAATGGCGCGTTCGTAAGACTCAAACGCAACCCCGTGAGCGGCATCCAGCAATTGAGCGCGCGTAAAAACCCGCCCTGGGGAACGCGCCAGTGCAGACAGGATGACAAACTCGGTTGGCGTCAATTCTTCGATTTCGCGATCCGGCGCACTAACGCGCATACGCGGAATATCCAAAGTCAGATCGGAGGCATGGATCACTTCCGTATTAATAGCGAAGCTCTCCATACGGCGGAAAACCACCCGCACGCGCGCCACCAGCTCTTTGGGGCTGAATGGTTTAGTGATGTAATCATCCGCGCCAAGTTCAAGCCCGATCAATTTATCCGATTCTTCTGAGCGGGCGGTAAGCATGATGATCGGTACATTGGAGAGTTTACGCAGCTCGCGGGTTACATCCAGCCCATCCATGTGGGGTAAGCCCAGATCGAGGATGATACAGTTAGGTTTATCGGAGCGCGCCAGCGCCAATGCGGATTTCCCATCACCGGCGGTGAGCACACCAAATCCGGCACGCTCGAGGTAATCGCGCACCAGCTTGGTAATCTTCGGCTCATCATCGACCACAAGAATGATTTTCATAAAAAATTCATCCGGAATCTCTATAAAGGCAGGTATTCCGGATGTATCCAGAACCCATATAAAAGAAGGTATTCTGGATGTATTATACGGCTTACCCTAACTTTTGCGTTGCCTGATCAGCAGATTTACCTTCTTCAGCTGCGTGCATGCGACGATGCATTTCAGCGAACATGGGTGGGATACCTTCGCCTGAATCTCGATCACCCCAGGCGCCATATCTGCGCTGCATCCTATGCCAGCCAAAGCGCGGTCCAAACAGCATCATCCGAAAAGCACCAAATGCCACGAAGAGCAGGAAGAGGGAACCCAGCAAGCCAAAGAAACTAAACCCGAAGAATGGGTAAGGCCAGAAGGGTATGCCGTAGATCGGATACGACGGACTACCATTTTGACCGGTTGGGATTTGGACGTTCAAGCTGGTGCCGTGTGTCACCCCGGCATTGTAAGCCAGGAAGGCGATGCCGGCGATGGCCGCGATCAGCACCAGTGCGAAAAAGATGCGAAGACCGATGTGTTTCATTCTTACTCCTTTATCTAAGTTGATTTCTAACCTGAAATCTTGACTTAAGGATAGCGGAGTGGTGTGAATTGAGTGTGAAGGCAGGATGAAGAGTCTGTGGAGGTGCCAGTTGTAGCCGAGATCGTCCTGCCCCCCACTGCACTTGTAGGGGGTTGATCTCGGAATTTTTATCCCCTTCCTCGGCGAGGTGAAATCCCTGTTCCAAAATACGTCAAACCCGCCTAAGGTGGGTTATATTAATTCATTACAAACAAATACTTATCGTATGAACGACAATTCGTCTAGCCACCTCCAGATATTTGCTCATTCACTCTATTTCTTAGCTCTAAGGGCTCAGCAATTTTCCCAAAAGGTTCTTTCGTACCCCCTGTCCCCGTTACGGTGATTGTACCATAATCCAATAAACGACCCAAAATGGGTTGATCAACCCCAATACTTTCTACTTTCTGAAGGAGCAATTCAACGGATCGCCTGCGTATAAATCCACTTTTGGCGATGATGCGTTTATTGGTTAATGCGAATTCGGTTGTCATGAAAGTAATAATCGCCCCGATGGCACTTAGTATTGATCCAAGGATAAATAACCCTCCCAAACATTGAATAAAATTAAAACTTGGATCACCATTAGAGCCAGATCCCAACAGGAAAAAAAGTAATGCAAGTATAAAAATTTCGATCGGCTGAAGAAATAAAGCCCAGTGTAGTTTTGCCTTATAAATAATTTCTTCCCCAGGCTGCAAATTCTGCTCAGCGTATCCCATTGTCATTCTCCTTAGATATTTAAATGTTTTTATATATTGTTACATTTATGGAACCTGTATATCAACCTATTTTTCTGCGTTTTCACCCTCCATCTCCTTCACAATTCTCATCGTTTCCACACTTACCCTGCATACCCTCATCAGTAAATCAATTACCTTCTCTTTATAATCCGCGAACTTATATGTGTTGAATTTCTCCGCAATCGTTGGATCCTTGGGCTTCTTCTCCTTGTACCTCTCCAGTATCCACCCCAGCGCTGAATATGTACCTAGTTGATATTCCCACCCGTCTGCTGGTACTCCTCTGAGCGTGGTCACTGTGTCCACCTCGATCACCCCACTCTCCTTGTGTGCTATCAACCTCGGGGTCACCTTATGGATCTCTGTGACCCTCATATCCTCTCTCTCCAGAGGGTACGGCTCCACTTCCTCGTAGTTTAGGTGAATATCCATTAATTGCTTACCCCATTCCGCCCACTTCCAAAAGTCGCCATAGAATGGGATGCGCGGGAACTCTCGCGTCAAGTTTTGCTCGTATGTGGTCCGGTATGTTGGGTTGTGAAGTACCGCATACACGTAGTGGTAGATATTCTCCTTGTTGATATTCTTATCTTTGTAGTTTTTCTGTACTTGTTGGCATGCCCAGTCAGTAATATTCTCAATGCGATCTATACCATCGCCGTAATAAAATGGGAAGCACTTATTATCTCCAACGTAGTGTAAATCTGTTGGATATTTGGAAACTAAACACCCGAATTTCTTGTTTGACATATTAACAGCTAGAAAAATATTATTAGTACTTCCAGATTCTTTTATGCCCCCAAGAATATCTACGATAAGTT
>JBGPBQ010000110.1:0-12316 GCA_041481345.1 Anaerolineae bacterium | reverse complement strand
CTGCTCCAGGTTCCGCCACCTGACCAGCTAATAACTCGCTGCTGTGGCATTTGCGAAGGATATCATAGGATGCTGCCAGTACGATGGATATGATTGCTGTCGGTGCCAGCATAATGAAATATGCCTGGGATGAAAAACCGAACCATGAACTAACCCCGATTGCGAACCAGGTGATCAGCATCGTTATGAGTGATGGTACAGCAAGTTCCGATGCCATCGTCGCTCGCCCAGAAAATGGCAGCTGCCGGAATATCACCCACAGCTCCAGGTCAGACCGAAGACGTTCTGTTCCGCGTTGCCCGACTAACAAACACCAGATGATAAAGGCCCAAAATCGCGTCCCCCAGTCGGGTGCAATTACCATCCCCAGGCTTAATCCGAATATTGCCAACCAAGCTGCCACCTTACCGAAATTAATAGCCCGCAGCGAGATCACACCATCCTTCCAAACCAATGACCATGCACCTGCCCGCCCTTGTATACGGCTCGGCGGATGCTGGACCCCAAGCCGGTCGCGCATTTTCATCCGTTGGGCGAGGCGCGAATCTCCGAGCAAGCTCACCTGCTGGGAAGCCCACCTGGAGCCCGATTCTTGAGCCGCCCGGCTGAGGTTTAGCCTCGGGCTGGCGAGATAAAGCGCCAGTAGACCAACCAGTGCCAGGATTGCTGCCAGAATAAATCCAAACAGCCAATTTACAGTACCAAAACCAGCTTCAAGAGGGAAAATCACCGGCAATAAAGATATTCCAAAAAAATCCTTATTGGTGAAAACCAGGATGATCATAATCATGGCGAACCCGAATGGGATCCAACCAAGGGCGGGAATATCCCGCTCCCCACGCAGCCGTAATGCCCCCAATGTGTATCCCCCGGCCTTGAACGCCAGGTGAAGGGGCAGTATGATACTGGTTGCACGGAATGCCGCCAGCCAATATCTGGGAAGATAGCTCCACAAGAAAGGTCCTTGTTCAGCAAGTTGTAGGCTGGAAAATCTCAAAACAACAGCTAGCGCCACAAACGGCAGGCACGCCGGCAGCCAATCTCCCAGCAACCAGATCAGTGCCACCTGCCGGCGGTCCACCGGTGATTGGCAAATCAAACCGGCATCTTCCTCTGAAAAAACATATGGACTGCGCCGGCATGCTTTGTAGCCCCGTAGGACCGCATCCAACAGCAATGCCGCTGCCAGGATGATTACTGCCGCAAAGGCAGGTGGTAGTCCCCCAAAATAAGATAGAGCCCAACTTCCCACGTCTGCAAGGAGCACCAGGACCGAAAACCCCCACAGGCTGAAGAAGATAACCACATAGACCAGATAGAGCCTGTGGCTCACAGAATGATCCCGTGGGTCATAACCCACGATGGCAGTCCAAAACCTCATTCGAGCTGCCAATTCACGTGAGCGCACCAGCCAGATTGCTTTCATTCAGCCAGCAACTACCTCACCGCGATCCATATGCCACCTCGTCCCATTGAGCGCATCCAACACGCTCAAATCATGACTGGTCATTAATATGGCACATCCTTTTTCTCTTAGGGATCTCAGCTTTTCCAATAACAGCGCCACACTCTCTGGGTCGAGGGCTGAAGTGGGTTCATCCATGATTAACATCTTGAACGGCCGGATCAACGCCAGGGAGAGGCCCAGTTTTAAGCGCATCCCGCGCGACAGGATATGGGGAAAGAGGTCGCGGCTCTCCCATAGACCAAATTCCCGCAGCTCAATCTCTGCCCGCGCTTCCCAGCCTTGTTCAACTCCATAGGCCAGGCTAATAAAACGCAAATGCTCCCAGGTGGTTAACTCCAGGTAAAAACGTGGTACATCCGGTACAAATGCCAGACGCTGCTTGGCAGCAACCTCGTCCTGGTACAAGTCGTACCCTTCCACCAATACATTCCCCTTCGTGGGCCGAAGTAGCCCGGATAAGCAGCATAGCAAGGTGGTCTTGCCGGCACCGTTGGGACCGGTCAGGATGATTGTTTCCCCTGCATAAACTTTTATATCCAGCGAGCTGACCGCCTGGAATTCTCCAAATGAGCGGCTTAAACCTATTGTTTGAAGCAGAGGGTGTCCCATCATGGTTGAACGAATGTCAGCATCCATGACCCCCAATAGTGAGTGCCGTCATCCGCCACACATTGTGTAGCGGTCAGATCATTCACCTGCTGACCGCCTTTCGCCAGGCTGACGAAATAGACGATGTTAGGCGTCATGAGGAAATCTCCATACCCCACACCCAGCTCTGGCTGTAGACCGGTGAAAAAGTGATCCTCGCCATCCGCCCACGTCACCACCAGCTCCATGCCGGGTATGGGTTGACCCGCCGCATCTTCGATCTCCACCTGGATCAGCGGATCGGGTTGGTTAATATTGCATACCAATGTGTTGTCCTGTAAAACGAATGGCGCCCCAATGGTGGGCGTGGAAATCGCGGGAGTGGAGGGCTCAGGAGTATTCGAAAAAGCTTGGGTTAGCTGGGTATCAGGAGGGGTCGCACTCACCGGCGGCTTAATTTGCACGCCCATCCCAACCGGGTTTGGAAACGAGCCTGCGGCATCAGGGCTGGAGGTTGACTCCAACGTGGAACTGGGGTCAGAAGAGGTTGGTGTTACCCCCTGACTCAATGCCGTCGCCAGGAGACTCAAGGCCCTGACTTCCGCTTCAGGGTGTCCTGCAGCCAGGGCGCGTTGAGCCTGCATGGCGACGTTTTGGGCAGGGTTATCATCTTTCAGCTGTTTCAACCGGTCCCGAGCGCGGACCAGATCGCCACTATACATGTAAGCTGCTGCCACCAGGGCGCGATATTCCTCCTTATAATCTGCTCTTAGAGCATATGGAGGTGCATCCACATATTTAACCGGGCTGATAACCCAGGAGTAGATTAAGCCCATCGCAACCCCCAATACAGCGCCGGTTAAAAGGTACCAGGAGCCCTTTCGGTCAGGCTTCATGGGGTTGGGATCTCCAGATTCGGGTTCCAGGTCAACAAATCTTCGCCCAACAGCTGAATGACTGCCATGTCTTGGGGCGCATACTGATGCTGCAAAGCATAATTCAAAGCGTTGGCGACAATATCCTTCGGAGCAGAGCTTCCCAGGCGGGCCAAGCGCCTGACGGCAAGACCCAGCTCATGGTCCACCTGATAGGATTCAGCGACCATCAAGACGTAATCAGTCTTGTAATCAGAACGTAGGCTATTGGGTGCAATGTCCACATATTCGACTGGATTCAGCACCCAACCGTAAAACAGACCTGCCGCAGCTCCCAGGATGACTGCGATCAGGAATTTTGTCCAGCGCGACATAAGCTCCTCATAATCCAACTCTCATTCATATTGACTGTTCAGATGCTACCAGGAATTCTACCATTGCGGCTTGCTATTGGATGGAAAATCCTGTACAATCTAGTTACAAAACTGCCGATACCTTAAAGCCTGTCCAATGATCAAAGGAGGGAAGCCAACATGGATATTATCAAGGTTTCAGGCACCTCTCGTACTTCTGCTGTGGCGGGGGCCATAGCGGGGGTCGTCCGCGAAAACAAGCGTGCCGAAGTCCAGGCAATCGGAGCTAGCGCAATCAATCAGGCAGTAAAAGCCATGGCACTGGCCCGCGGCTATCTCGCAGGTGACGGGTACGACATCATCGTCATCCCAGAATTCGTAGATGTTCAAATAGAGGACAAGATCCGCACTGCCATAAGATTCACAGTTGAGCCACGCTGAGGAGCAATCAACCACCTCCAACAGCAGACTTCAACTGCTTAAAATTCCACATCCACGCTATTCGATTAATAAAATCCGCCAGGGAGGCGGATTTCGCGCGCAACAGGCGCACCGCAGTCCCCACCGGGTCTACTCCAGCTGCGCCACCCGGTTGATCAGCATAGGCACCATAAAAAGCAAAAAAAGCCTGGTTTAACTTGCGGATATGGTAGCCGTTATCCCAGAAAAATACCCTGCGCTGTTCCATATACGATTCCGCAGCCTGTATTTTTCCTTCAGACAATAGCTCATCAACCGTCAAACGCGTCTTGTGCATCTCGGCATTGAAATCAAATGGAGGAGGAGATGCAGGCGGACTTTGATTATCCGCAGGGGCTGCAGGAGGCGCTTCGGGAGGTAAATATTCAGGGTAATATTCTGCCACCACTGCCTTGCCCAATTCTTTTCCGGCGATCGAAGCCACGGTTTCATTCATGGTCCGTAATTCAGGGCTGTTCATGTAGCTGAACCCGAGCGGATGCAACGTCAGGTAATTATGCACCCATTCATGCGCAATCACCTCAGCCAACCCGTTGATATCGGTCGTCTCCATAACCATGGTTGGGTACAGACCGATCCCACCTATCCCGACCACCAATGAAGAGACGTCCAGAGATTGGTCCACCTGGTTTTCCAAGGCATCCATCTGATCCACGCTGATATCAGGTGAGATCGAGATATCCTGGTCCTGCCTGATCACATTACGCGGGGAAATGATCAGCGCATCAGGCGGCGGTGTGGTGTGATACAAGACCGGAGGAACAGTCTGCCCTCCCAATGTCAGACCTGCCTGGGCTGCAACCTGGCTCACCTGCTCCTGCAAGACCGCCTCAGCCAATGGCTCAAGGTCTTTGCGCTGCTGCTTGAGCTTGGCTAATTGGCTGCGTAGCTCCACCGAAGCGTTGTTCGGGTCAGTGATGTTTGGGTCAGCATATATATCATTCAGCTGGGCTTCAAGCGCATTGATCTGCCGGATCAAGTCCAGCGTTTCAAGCACAGTACCTGACCGTTCATTCTCGGGCAGATAACTCGCCGTGCCTAAGGCAATTTGACCCAGCTTTACACTGAGGGCATCGAGGGTCCAGGAAACATAATCAAATTCTATCGGCCGGGTGAGTGCTCGAACCCGCTCAAGCGGGTCTGATATTGGAACGCTGCTGGCCCCCAATAAAACTACCATCATGAGCAACAGGATGGTTAACCAGAAAGCACCTTTAAAGGACACCTTGCGATAATAACCTTACATGCCTGGGATGTCAAATTAAGTCTTGATTAACTTAACTATTTCTCCATGCTATAATCAACCTGATGAATTTTCTCATCACGGGAGCGGCAGGGTTCTTAGGGTCAGCATTGGCTAACCGCCTGGCATGGGAAGGGCACCAGGTTCGTGGTCTGGATGATCTCTCAACGGGGGATCCAAACGCGCTGCACCCCGAAGTACTGTTCACACGTGGGGATGTTAATGACCGCCCTAAACTATGGACTCTGTTACAAGATGTAGACTGTGTCTATCATCTTGCTGCGAGGGTATCCGTCCCAGAATCCGTCCTGTATCCCCGCGAATATAATGCCGTCAATGTTGGGGGGACCGTCAGCCTGATGGAAGCCATGCGGGATGTGGGCGTGCGTCGGGTGGTGCTGATCTCGTCTGGGGCAGTGTATGGTGACCAGGAAGTGCAGCCGGTGGTCGAAACCGCGCTGCCCAACCCACGCTCCCCTTATGCGGTCTCAAAGCTAGCAGCCGAGTACTACCTGCGCACCATTGGCGATCTGTGGGGGATTGAAACCGTGTCGCTGCGGGTATTTAATGCCTATGGTCAAGGTCAGCATTTACCTCCTTCCCACCCACCTGTGATCCCTTTTATGCTAAAACAAGCGATGCGCAGCGGAACCATCATCATCCACGGTGATGGCACCCAGACGCGTGATTATGTCTACGTCGATGACGTGGTGACCGCAATGGTAGCCGCCTCCACCGCCCCTGGCATGGATAACCTGGTTATCAATGTGGGCAGTGGCACCGAGGTGTGTGTGCGTGACCTGGCGACCTTGATCATCCAGGTGACCGGTGGGAAAGCTGAAATTGTCTACAACCCACGCACGGATCCAGGCGTTTCGCGCACCTGCGCCGACCTGACCCTGGCGCGATCAAAGCTGAGTTACCAGCCGACCTTTTCGCTCGCTGAGGGTTTAAAACTGACCATCGATCGCGACTTGCGCTTCCGCAAGGATGCTACCCGCCCGCTGCAACCCCCTCCATCCAATCCATGACACTCTCCTTCTGGCTGATCCTGCTGGCCGTATTGGCTTACGGACTGGTGCATTCTCTTTTGGCTACACTGGCAATCAAGGCTTGGATCAAACAGCGGATTGGCCCGGCTGCTGATCGCTGGTATCGCCTGGCGTTTAACTTCATGGCTGTCATCTCCCTGCTGCCAATTCTGCTGCTGGTGCCACTTGTGAGCGACAAGGAGATATACACCATCCCATTCCCGTGGGTGATCCTGAGCCTGATCCTCCAGGTGCTGGCAATCATTGTCCTGATCGTGGGTCTACGGCAAACGGGGATTAGCTCGTTTCTTGGTCTGCAACAGGCGCTCTTGCCTGAAGATACCGCACCTAAATTATTGGTTACGGACGGTTTGTACCGCTTCGTCCGTCATCCGCTTTACACTGCCGGCTTGATTTTTATCTGGCTTCTGCCCATACTAACCTGGAACTTACTCGCTTTGAATATTGGCCTCACGACCTATATTATTATTGGAGCTTACTTCGAAGAACGCAAGCTTTTAGGCGAATTCGGAAAACCGTATGCTGAATATCGCCGCCGGACCCCAATGCTTATCCCCGGTCTGGTGATATCTCCCCCAGGGCGAAAAACCTGAAGCCGGATAATAAGTCATGGATAGTGCCTTCTGGCTCAAGCTTGCCCTGGGTTTTTTCGTCGGAAGCCTGTGGCTAACCCTGACCACGCTCAGCGCGGAGCAATTTGGGAGCAAGATTGGCGGACTGATCGGCGGTCTACCCTCCACGGTGGTGATTGCGCTGCTCTTCATCGGCTATACCCAGTCGCCGCTGGTGGCGGTCCAGGCAACCACGGTCATGCCGCTAGCCCAGGGACTGAACGGCTTATTCGTCCTTACATTCATGCTGCTCATCCCGTATGGACTAAAGATAGCTTTACCAACCTCACTGTTGGTGTGGTTCAGCCTGGCAACCCTTTTATACCTGCTTGATCTCCAAAGTTTTTTAATCTCGATCATCGGCTGGCTGATCCTGCTTGCTTTCTGTTATATCATGCTCGAGAAATGGATGGAAATACCTTCACGCGGCAAGCAGGGGTCTGCACACCCACCGTCCCAGCTTGTCTGGCGGGCATTATTTGGTGGGGCAGTAATCTCCTTTGCAGTCTTTATTGGCAAGCTCGGGGGACCGCTGCTGGGCGGGATATTTGGCTCTTTCCCCGCCATGTTCCTTTCAACCCTGGTGATTACCTCTTATATCGGTGGTGCAGCCTACTCTAAACCGGTGGGAAAAAGCCTCCTTGTGAGCGGCCTGATCAACGTCCCCCTGTATGAGATCATGGTGCGCTTCCTTTATCCGAGCGTGGGTCTTGCCCTGGGTACAACCATTGCTGTCCTATTATCGATTGGCACAGGCTACCTGACGTTCCAGTTCATGAAATCCAGCCTTACATAAACCAACTCTGCCACCAGAGATCAGCCACCCACACCATAGCGCTGGATGAATTCATCGCGGTCCATCCAGATTTCCGTCCGCTCGAGCTGCCAGAACTCACGGCTGTCCATGCTGGCAGTGTTATAGGCGTACATCAGCCACCAGGAGAAAAGGTTCTCCCAGAACTCGCCGAATTTCCCCAAGGGGTTGCGGCAAGGCAGGATAGTAAAGCCAAAACTTTGCATCATGCGCATCCCGCCGGTGTGGTTCGTGGATGAGAAAAGCACCGATGCACCATAGATCGCCCGGACTAGTGCATACCTGTCGTCAGCCTGCATCACCTTCGCCAATTGCCTGAAGGAATTCAGCACCTGCCTTCTCAGGTGGATTGCCCACTGCAGGTCGGCTCCGCCGGGAGGGATCTGAGGCATGTGCTCATTCCACACATGGATCGCTAAAACGGGATCGCCTGGCTGGATGACACGATCTCCGAAGGTCGCATGGTGGGGAGATGGCATCAGCTGGATGCGCAGGATGCAATCGGGATCAGCGCAGTATTCATAGGACCCTTCACTTTTCCGGATCAGGGAATCGATCAAACGAATCCCAGCCCGCAGCTGTTTACTCACCCACGATTGATTATCCATCCTCCCGACCTGCTTATTGTATGCCACTCAATGGATCCATTATGGCACGCTTTGTTCCCTTTGTCACGCACGAACCGTTCCAATATCATATCCATGCGTATTCCCGCCAACTATTTACAAATCCCATTTTTCTTCCCATGCTATACTTATTTAAGCCAATCCTACCATCTTACCCGTCTGGAGGTACATCCCATGTTTGAGCACCATAAGCAGCCTCTGCTTTCCCCACGTGAATTCCTCCTCCGCCAGCTGATCTATTTACTCGTTGCCCTGTTCATCATCGCTGGCAGCCTTTTCTTAGGCATGTTGGGCTACCACTTGTTGGAAAAGCTCTCGTGGATCGATGCGCTGGTTAATGCGGCTATGATCCTGGGAGGCATGGGACCCGTGAATGAGCTGCATACCTACGGCGGCAAGCTTTTTGCATCTTTCTATGCCCTTTATTCAGGCATCATCTTCCTGGTGGTGGTAGCTGTGATCTTCGCCCCGATTTATCACCGCTTTTTGCACCGATTCCACCTGGAGATGGAGGATTCTTAGCTGCCACAATATTATGAATCAACAATACCAGAGGAATTTTTCACCCCAACCGCAGATATTTAGGATAGATGGGCCATGTTTTGGTAAAGCTGAAGTATGTGAGCCGATCTTGCGTTCACTGCCAGCATGGTTCGGGATTGAAGAAGCGATTATCCAATACACGGCTGATATTGACCACCTGCCAACGTTTTTGGCGTGGGAAACAGGTGAAGTGATTGGGTTTTTGAGTATTAAACACCATTACCCGACATCCGCCGAAGTTTTGGTTATGGGTATCCGTCAGAACATGCATCGAAAGGGCTTGGGACGAGCACTCTTGCATCAGGCTGAGGTGTGGCTCAAGAAACAAGGCGTGGAATATTTACAAGTCAAGACCTTGGGGCCTTCTTGCCCTGATGAAAATTATATAAAAACAAGGGCTTTCTACTTGGCGATGGGGTTTACTCCATTGGAAGAGTTTCGACAAATCTGGGATGAGAAAAACCCGTGTTTGATCTTGATTAAGAGGTTATAGTCATTGATGGCAACAATCGGATTAAATGTCTGTAATATTCTGGTATTATAAAAACCTCAAATTAGTAACATAGATTTACAAATCCATCATTTCTCATGCCCCTATTCTGGATCTCCCTGGCGTTCCTGTGCGGTGTATTGCTATCTCCCAGCCTGGCTGTAAGCATCCCAACCTGGACTGTGATTGCCTTGCTAACGGCGATCCTTATTGCTCCACCCATATCGCGCCGGCTATCCTCCCGTTTGCCTGTACGCCTCGCAGAGATTTCTCAATCCCTAAGGATTACTTCACCGGTGATATACCCCCTGCTCATCGTGTTCTTTTGCCTGGGTGCGATCCGCTACCAGCTGGCGCAACCCCGTATCGATCCAGCATTTATTGCATTCTACAACGATCAACCCAACGAGTACCTCGTTGATGGGGTCATCCAGGAACCACCTGATGTAAACGACACCTACACCAACCTGCGCCTGCGTGTGGAACACGTGGCAGCTGTGCCCTCTCAGACTGGGGTCGCTGAATTCATCTCCGTCCATGGTCTGCTGTTAGCCAGGGTGCCAGCAGGCGCATCCTACAATTACGGCGATCGCATCCAGCTGCAGGGCCGGGTTGAAACCCCGCCAGAAAACGCGGATTTCTCGTACCGTGATTACCTAGCCAAACATGGGATTTACAGCTATATGTTTTATCCGGCGGTAAGCTTGCTGCAACAGGGGCAGGGCAACCCTTTCTTCTCTGCACTGTATACCTTCAGGCAGCACGCACTCGACCTGGTCTATTCACTTTACCCAGACCCGGAAGCATCATTATTGGCGGGTATCCTGCTCGGGGTGCAATCAGGGATCCCTCAAGACGTTACGGAAGCCTTTCGCCTCACGGGGACGAGCCACATTATCGTCATTTCCGGTTTTAACATCACCATCATCGCCGCCTTATTTATGCTTGTATTCAGCCGGATGTTGGGTGTGCGGCGTGGCGCAGTGATCTCTGCAGCCGGAATTATCCTATATACGCTCCTGGTGGGTGCCAATCCAGCAGTGGTAAGAGCTGCCATCCTAGGGGTCCTCACCTTGCTCGGCTATCAGCTTGGTCGCCGCCAGACGGGTCTGAACAGCCTGGCATTCGTCGCAGCAGTGATGGCAGTGATCACCCCGGCCGTATTGTGGGACGTCAGCTTCCAGCTGTCATTCGCAGCTACGTTGGGCATCATGCTGTATGCCGGGATATTCACCCAATGGATCACCCACCTGGCTGAGCGATTTTCATCCCCCACCGCCGCCAACCGCTTAGCCGGACCGGTTGGTGAATATTTCCTGCTCACCCTGGCCGCCCAGCTCACCACTCTCCCGCTGATGATCTACTACTTCAAGCGCCTGTCACTCACTGCGCTCATTGCCAACCCACTGATCCTGCCGGCGCAGCCACCGCTGATGGTTTTGGGTGGTTTATCTATCCTCAGCGGGCTGCTGTTTAAACCCGTCGGACAGCTCCTGGCCTGGGCGGCCTGGCCCTTTACCGCCTACACCATCCGCGTAGTGGAATGGTTGGCAGCCGTACCCCATGGCTCGATCCCTATTAGCCAGGTGGGGCTCCCACTCATCCTGCTTTTCTATGCGCTGCTTTTTACGGTCACATTCGCCAAGACACGAATAGCAGGCTTCGCTCGCCGCCTTTCGCCTGTGATCCCACTCACCTGCCTGGCAGCGCTCGCATTCGTGGTTTGGAGAGCCGCATCCGACGCCCCGGATAACCGCCTGCATGTCTCCATCCTGGATGTTGGCACCGGCGACGCCGTCCTGGTTCAATCCCCAACCGGCCGTAGCATGCTGATCAACGGCGGACCCAGCACGGTTGCGCTTTCCGATACCCTGGGCAGGCGCCTGCCGCTGCTTGATCATTCACTGGATTGGCTGGTGGTGGCGGATATCGACAATGAAGACCTTTTAGCAGTTCCGGGCAACCTCGAGCGATTCCCACCTTCTAATGTGCTCTGGGCGGGTAATACATCTGGAACCCGCGCCGTTGCCGACCTTCAGACCCAGCTGATTTCATTGTCCATCCCAATTATTAGCATGCAGCCTGGTCAGGCGCTGGACCTGGGATCAGGCGCATCCCTGAAAGTACTTTCCACCGACCCTCGAGGAGCGGTCCTGCTGTTGGAGTGGGGGAACTTCCGCATGCTGCTACCAATGGGGATGGATTTCACCGCCCTCGATTCCCTCCAACAAAACTCGGCTATGCGCAATGTTTCAGCCGTCCTTCTACCTGAGTCAGGCTATGCTCCGCTCAACCCACCCGAGCTGATCGCCTTCTTGCATCCCCAGCTCGCCCTGCTCAGTGTCGCCGCAGGCGATAAAACGGGTCTGCCCTCCCCGGAAACCCTGGATGTCCTCCAAGGATACAACCTTTTACGCACCGACCAGAATGGCTGGATCGAGATCAGCACAGATGGGAAGCAGATGTGGGTGGAGGTGGAGAAAAATCCATAATCCTACCAAGTAATCGGAAAATTACCAACTTGACAATACACGAATAATCGTGTACACTGTTAATCGTGTAGCTTAATTGGAGGAAGAAAATGTTAAAAAATATTACCTTTAGTGCCGATGAAGATTTGATTCAAAAAGCGCGTGAACGCGCTGCTACTGAGCGAACAACGTTGAATGAAGAATTCCGACGATGGTTGGAAAAGTATGCGGAACGCCCTCATTCAGTGGCTGCATACACAGGCTTGATGAAGCGCTTTGAATATGTAAAACCCGGTCGTTCATTCCATAGGGAAGAAATGAATGAACGGTAAATACTTCATTGATACGAATGTTTTTATATATTCATTTGATATTGAGCAACCCGCGAAACAAAAACGTTCCCTGGAGCTCATCCAGGTGGGTTTAGGAACAGGTTTTGGTATTATTAGCACTCAGGTGATCCAGGAGTTTTTGAACGTTGCAACGCGAAAGTTTGCCATACCGATGAAACCCGAAGACAGCAAAGCGTATTTACGGTCGGTGATGAACCCAATGTGCCAGGTTTATCCTGACCTCTCTCTTTATGAGGCATGTTTGGATCTACAAGTTGAGACCGGTTATTCATTTTTTGATTCGCTCATCCTGGCAGCCGCTATTCGAGGTGGGTGCGATTTACTTTTCACGGAGGATATGCAAGATGGT
>JBGPBQ010000109.1:0-12539 GCA_041481345.1 Anaerolineae bacterium | reverse complement strand
TTGGCTCTACCAGGGATCTTCCCTGCAATCCGGCTCAGGTAAACCGAACGGCTTTGGTGAATTCCGACTAAAAGCCAGGCAAAATTCTGATTACGGGTTATTCTTTCCTGCGGTCGCAATTGTCGAATTCCCTTAAACCATGTATGATAGAGAGCGTTGATCGGCATGGTATCCTCCTGTTCTTTGGTTGCACAAATCACAGGAGTACATTTATCGTGCCGATCAATCCTTACATATTAAAAGTGTAGGGTGGCTAGATGCTTTTGTTTTTTTCATTCAATTAATTTCCAATCGGGATTCACCACTGAATAATATTAACAAGATTAATTCCGCAGGCTCATCGGGATGAATACCCTGATATACACGGTCATTGACCAAATGTCTCCCACTGTCCCCGCTGGGTTAGACGCTGAAACCGAGATTTGGTGTGTTCCGGGTTGCTCCCAGCTGAAGATAACTGAATCGGTTATTCCAGCCGTGTCAGTAATGCTCACCTCGCCATCCACTGACCATACATACGTGATCGGTACAGTGGTGGTGATCGGGTCGACCGAGGCGGTAAATAGGTAGATTTCGTTCACTTCCCCCACCTCCGCTCCTGCGACTTCGACACTGGAAGGTGGCATCCGAACCTGTAATGAGAACGTATCCGTTGATGACCCTTCGAGATTCTCCGCCGTCACCGTGATCACCTGCGTTCCAGGGTAATCCCAAATATAGTTAACGGCGTCACTCAGCCCCCCAGTATGGGTGATGGGGATTTGTCCACTCGCCTGCCATGTAAAGGTGATGGGCACTGTCACATCGCTTGGTACAACGGTTGCCGTAAAAATGTTCAATTCTCCCACCCTGCTTTCAGAAGGTCCGATCACCGAAACAATCGGCACTTTCTTCTCAATTTCAATGCTGTGGGTATCCACAACACTCCCACCTTCGTTGGACGCTGTAACGGTGATCACCTTTGTGCCTGCCTCCACAAAAGTAAATTCAATAGTATCGACTATGTCACTGCTGTGTTGCACTGGTGGCAAGCCCGTCGCTTCCCAGGTATAAGTGATCGGTGTGCTCGCATCCTCCGGGTTGACCGTGGCGGTGAATGGAATGCTCTCACCAACATATCCTTGGGATGCTCCCGTGAGTTCCACGCTTTCTACTACCCGATAGCCGTTATTGATCGTGACCACATACCCAGAGTCAGTCTCC
The DNA here is from genome assembly GCA_041481345.1 of Anaerolineae bacterium. Taxonomy (GTDB): domain Bacteria; phylum Chloroflexota; class Anaerolineae; order Anaerolineales; family UBA4823; genus FEB-25. Next base: position 11,336 of record JBGPBQ010000109.1, on the reverse strand, counting down.
GAATCGATGGACACTGAAATTCCATTCTCAGCATTTGTAAACACTTCACCCGGAGTATACATCGCCCCTGCATCACCGGTATCACAATTCCCATCCTGGTCGATGACGATGGCAGGTTCGGGGCGGCTTACCACCACCTCATGGATGATGACTGCGAAACCCGGCAACCTTTTGTCATAATCGACCGGGTCAATCATTGGCTGGCGCACTTCGAGAGTATAGAAATGATCTGGATCGTCGTTGATTAGGATGCGAGCACCGAGATAATTATTCGTCTGTGGTATAGACAGACGCTCTAAGGTGATCGTTTTGACACTTCCGGTGTTTGCAATATATTCCTGGCCTGGTTTGATCCATTCCAGCATTTCCTTATGATAAGAGATGGTATGTTGGCCGATTGTCCCCCATTGCGGGAAATTAGGATCCTGACCATTGCCCCACACGTCGCTTAACACATCCCAGCGATTATCATATCCACCCTGGCAGTTACCCAGCGAGTGTGGCAAGCCGAAACCATGTCCCGTCTCATGCGCGATGACACCGATATTTTGATAACCCCAGGGTGGCTCCCAGGTCATCCGCCATGCCTGGCACAGACCATCCAGGCACAAGTACCAGCTCCCACCCCATGCGCAGCAATCCAGGTCCGCATTGAACATCAGGTTGATTCCCACAAAAGGGCTGAAATCCACGTCCTGGTCTGCCACTGCGGTGCAGTCGTGGGCTGCCTTTTCAAAGTCAAGGTTTCCTCCAGGCAGATAATAGTCGCGATACTGGGGCAAAGTGTACCATCCGAACGCATCAGAGCCTTCCAGATTGGCAAGATTATAAGAATTTTGCCGCCAGAAATGGTCAAGTCCGGGATATACACTGGAGTACATCTCCTTGAAATATTCCAAATTATTCGGCTCATCTGGATAATCTTTAAACTTACACAGGATTGATACCCATGGCTGCGGACCATACACTCCCACCGGACTAGCCTGTTCGCCTTCAGCCAGGCTTATCGTTTGGACTTGCAAGATTCTCTCTGGATCCTCCCACGTTCCCCGAAGGCTGACTGGCTTTCGGTTGAGACCAATCGGTCCACCCGCTGCTGCTAATAAATCATTGCTGATTATCAGCTGGATTGGCTCGGTTTGCTCGGCCGAGAGAAAATAGGAGTTTCCCGTGTCATCACCACCTTGCATGCCATCTCCCCAAACAATCATGAAGGTACCCTCGAGGATCACCGGTGAAGCAGCTTGCCCTTTTTGTGGATAACCTCCCACCATGAGCAATGCCAAGATGGCAAAGATGTTGAATAGGTAGATTAACCGTTTCACCATGCTGCACTTCTCCTCACAATGAAAATGTAGGTCACACCTGGTCCAGCTAAGATTATAGCCTGAGAACACCCACAGAGTTTGTAAAAGGAGCACTTATTCTCTTAAAGGAAAACCTTCGGCAATCATAACAATAAATTACCCCCCAGATGGTAGCATCGGGGGGTAATCATGATTGACAGTATATTGCGAATTTTAGTTGTTCTTTCTAGGTTTTTTAACCATCACTACCAGCAGTGGCACGACGATGAGAGGTAAAGCCACTGTTCCGCACACATCGGAAACCTTGTTCGGCGGTACGCTTGTAGGAGGCTCCGTCGGTTGAGAAGATGGGTCTGGTGTGGCAATTGGTTTGTTTGTGCTAGTGGGTGTAGGTGTATTGTTCACAGGCAGGGATGTTGTCTTCCCTGGAACCACTTCATAAGCATCGCCACCAGAAAGCGCAATCACTTGCTCCCCCAGTGCAAAAGCATCCGCTAGCTCTGGATTATCTGCAACCAGGGCAAAATAATCTGGTGAGAGGAATTCAATTGGTGTGGTCTTCATCGTATCAGGGTCAAAAGCTGTATCGATCCACTTTCCATCTGATAATACGAAGGTACGCGAGCCCACCACCTTTACCGTGCTCGCAGCTTCACCTTGTACGCCTGGTGCATTACTCGCCCCCTGCATCGCCCCTGCATCTGCCGCCGACTGGACCGCTGCCTGACCCGATGCCGCTGCGGTGGGCATTGCCTGCATCTTTCCAAAAGTCTCATTCGCCAGGCGTTGCTGTTCAGCTTCACCCAATGGGGCTTGCTCTGTTACCAGGTAGGACGTATATGGCGTTACGATACCATAGCGGATACTCAGGTGCACGATCTGGTCGATGATCTCCTGGCTGGCACCCTGCAAGCGGATCTCATTCAGCAGATAACCCACTTTGCGCGTCGCCCATAGTCTCGGGATGGATGCCTGGAGGGAATTGGCAGGCGACTGTGTCTCGAATTTCTGGTTCGGGAATGTGAACGTCTGCTTTTCACCATTCACTTCACCGGTCAGGCTAATATCTCCTTCGCCCCCCTCTTTGTAGCGCCCCAGCAATACGACTTGGGCCCCGGCGAACAGATCCGGCAACGGGTATGGATAAAGGTCATATGCGGATATACCGGCGAAACTCAGGTCCAAGTTGGTTAGTACTGGTGTGCTGATACCGTTATAAAAGGATGAGAGGATTTCATCCAGCTTCATCCCTGGTTGGACGTATGAGCTGCGTCCGTGATGGTCCTGCGATAAGCTGTCCAATAAGATGGTATCTACGTCATACCCCACTCCAAAGGCAAACAGCCGCAAGTTATCCGGTGCAGTAGAACTGAAATTGGATAAGATGGATTGGCTGTTAGTAACACCTTCCGTCGGCAGACCATCCGTCAGGAAGATGAGGTACGTTGGTCGCTCACCATCCACTATTGCGGCTGCTTCGAGCAGCGCCCGGTTGATATCCGTTGAGCCTTCAGCCCGCAGGCTGTCCACCCACGTCTGTGCATTGGCTGTTTCAGAAACCGGCCGCAGGCTACTGGCATACATTTCGATCCCTGTGCTGAAAGAAATGATGTTGAACCTGTCGTCACGATTGAGATTATCCAATATATAACGGCTGGCTTGCTGTGCCTGCTGAAATTTCTCCCCCTCCATGCTGCCCGAATGATCAAGCACCAGGAGAATATCTTTGGGGATGACCTGATCGACGGTGTTGATCCGTGGGGCAAGCAATACCAGAAAGAAACCATCGGGGTCGGAAGCATCGGTTGGATCGCGATAGCTTAGCAGGTGGAAGGCTTCCGTCTCACCCAAGGAGTAATATAGGCTGAAATCGGTATCCGGAAGTACATTGGCGGCTTCATAACCTGCTACTACGTGGTTTTGGCTTTCCCGGCTCACTCCCACCTCGTGACTGGGCGAATATATCGCCCGGATGGGCGCGCTGGATTGGATTTCGACGTTAATGCTGACCGACTCGATCGGTAATGCAGAAAATTTCTCGGTGTTGAGCGGGTATACATAATGCACCAGGCCTCCCTCAGCCAGAAGAGCCTGCGTATATTCCAGCTCTATCCTCCGCTCCGCCTTTGGTGCAATTGGGAAAATCCGTGCCTGCACTGCGCCTCTGCCGATATATTCCAATAGTGCCGGGTCGCGCATGCTCGAAACAATCTGCTCGTAAGTCTGGCGTGCCTGGGTAGCATCCAACACCTGTCCCTTCACCGGTTGTCCATCCACCCACAAGGTGAATCCGGAAACTGCCGCATCATCCGGGATGGGGAAAATATACGTCCCCTCGATGGTCCAGTCGTTGGGGTTATAAAATACCTGGTCAACATGCGTAACTGCCAGCTGGTCTTTTATAGTTACCGTCACGTGGTGGTAGCGGATGACCAGCTGATCCATGGGGATTATCACCGGAGGGCATGGGGTTGGGTCACACACCGGTGGGTCGGGGATGATGATGCCATCTGCCAGGGCAGAAACAGGCAGTAGTAAAGTAGAGATCAGGATGACAGATAAGCAAATTGTGAACAGTACAGCCTTGGGTTTCATATTCTCCTCCTGGACGATCAAACTGCGTTCTTTGAATTTGGCGATTGGTTGCGGTTTAGACGGCATGGAATCCTTAAAAGTTCCGGTGGTATAATCATTTTTTTGACTGGGAGACTTACAAGGAAAAATGGTATTAGACTTACTCGATAAGCTGGTTGGGATCGAACAGCGTTATGATGAGCTCAACCGGTTGTTAATGGAAGTCGGCGATGATTATCAGCGCGCTGCTGAGCTTAACAAGGAACGTATCGACCTGGAGACCCTTGTCAATGAGGCGCGCCAGTATCGCCAGGCTCTTGAGCAGTTGGAAGAAGCTCATTCCCTCCTTGATGGGAATGATGTTGAGTTGCGGATGCTGGCAGAAGCTGAGATACTGGACCTGGAGCAACAGATCGATCAGATGGAACGTGAGATCAAAGCCATGCTCCTTCCCAAAGACCCTCGCGACGACCGTAGCGTGATTATGGAAATTCGGGCAGGAACGGGCGGCGATGAAGCCGCTATCTTTGCCGCCGACCTCTTCCGGCTTTATTCCCACTATGCTGAAGCCCGCAAGTGGAGCATCGAAATATTATCTTCCAGCCAGATCGGCATTGGGGGCTATAAAGAGATCATTTTCCTCGTCAAAGGCAAAGGTGCTTATTCTCGTCTCAAATATGAATCCGGTGTCCATCGCGTCCAGCGTGTGCCGGTAACCGAATCTCAGGGGCGCATTCACACCTCGACCGCCACGGTTGCAGTCTTGGCTGAAGTAGACGAAGTGGAGATCAATATCCCTGAATCTGATATTCACGTGGATGTCTACAAGTCAGCCGGAGCTGGTGGTCAGAATGTGCAGAAGAATTCCACCGCTGTACGCATCACCCACATCCCTTCCGGGATCGTGGTTGCTTGTCAGGATGAACGCTCCCAGCTGCAGAACCGCCTGCGTGCTATGAGCATTTTACGCGCCCGTTTATATGAGATTGAAGAGGAAAAGCGCCGCGCCGGGATTGACGCCGATCGCCGTTCCCAGGTTGGAACAGGTGAGCGCGCTGAAAAAATCCGCACTTATAACTACCCGCAGTCTCGTGTGACGGATCACCGCATCAATATGTCGACTTACAACCTGACCAGTTTTATGACCGGCGCGTTGTTGGATGATTTTATCGATGAATTGGGTACCCGTGATGAGTCCGAACGACTCGCCACCCTGGGCGAAGAACCTGTTACAGAAAACGGTAATTGAGATTAGCTTTCAAGTCACTTTTTCTTTATATTAGCGTGGTTTTCGCCAATTCGGTTCCCCGATATCATAGTTGGGTACTGTTACTAACTCGATGGATATAACCCTACAGAAAATACAGGCGCAGCTCGTAGAGCAGCTTGCCCCATCGAGCGAAACAGCCTTGCTGGATGCGCAGGTCTTATTAGCCCATTTCCTCGAAAAACCCCGTTCCTTCATCCTGGCTCATCCAGAGTCCTCGCTGACCCAGACCCAATACGAGAGTATTTGCCAGGCAGTTGAACGATTAATAAATGGAGAGCCCTTGCCCTATGTCATCGGGCATTGGGAGTTCTACGGATTGGATTTTCAGCTGACTCCCGCAGTGCTTATCCCTCGCCCTGAAACCGAGTTGTTGGTCGAGCGAGCATTAAGTTGGCTCAGGAACCATCCTACGCAGCGGAAGGCTATCGATGTAGGCACAGGTTCCGGTTGCCTCGGGATTAGCCTGGCAAAGCACATCCCCGACTTGCACCTCGTTCTGACTGATATTTCCTCCCAGGCACTCCATGTCGCCCAGTTAAACGCCGAGAAACATGGGCTTTCCGATCAGCTTGAATTCAGACAGGCAAATTTGATGGATGGCATCGTCGGTCCTTTCGATCTGATCTGTGCCAACCTGCCATACATCCCCAACTCTCTGCTGATGACCCTGCCAGTAGGCAAAAGAGAACCTCGCATTGCCTTGGATGGTGGCTTGAGTGGAACCGAGTTGATCGGCAAGTTGCTTAAACAGGGTCGGCGACATTTGGTCTCAGGAGGATTTATGTTATTGGAAATAGAATCCTCTCAAGGCGATGAAGTAAAAGCGCTGGCCAAGAGCTTTTACACTTTGTCTATTATTCACGTCCTGAAAGATTTATCTTGTCAGGATAGATGTCTAGAAATCGAACGATCCAGCCTATTAGTTCACATATGCCCCCGGGAAGAGTGGCTACAGGCCCAAAGTCTTGGTATATATCAAGACAAATCCCTTCAGCAGGATGGGTTTATCCACTGCTCGCAACCGGAACAGGTTCTGGAGGTGGCAAATCGTTTCTACCTCGGCGCCCCAGATTTAGTCTTGTTGTGGCTAGATCTTGTAAAACTGGGGTCTGAGATTCGCTGGGAGTATGTGGATGGTGCCATGTTCCCCCACATTTATGGCCCTATCAATCTTGAAGCGGTGATATCAACTTCCGAGCTGCAGCCTGAAATTGGTGGTGTATTTCGCACTATTCAGCTGCCAGGTTAATTCAAACCAAGCAGGGTGATCCCTGCCACAATTTTTGGTTATAACTAAATCAATCGATAGCTGGTTTAATAACGCCTGTTCCCGCCTGGCTTTCGATACTTTCCACTATCCTCTTTCGGGCGGGCAAGGTTTACTTTTAGCGTTCGGTTGTCTAGCGGTGTATCATTGAACAGGCTAACTGCCTTTTCAGCCTCAGCCTGGGAGCTTAGTTCAACAAACGCGAAGCCACGAGAACGTCCAGTATCCCGGTCCTTGATCAGGCTGACAGAGACGACGGTACCTGCTTGTGCAAACATACTTTTCAGGTCTTCCTCAGTTGTGCTGAATGGCAAATTCCCTACATACAATTTATTTTCCATCTCTCCTCCAAAAAATTCCGCCCCGACACTTCGTCGTGGCGGTGTTCTAACTGCAGCAAGCATGTATCACGAGATGATTATATCATTATAGCCAAATTGGCAAGCGTATCCCGAACCCCTGTTTCAGGGGTACCTCCTACCGTAGGGTAAATATATCTTTTATCACTTCTTCCTGATACAGATTACATGTAACTCACCTGGACCATGCACACCAATCGTCAATGTCATCTCGATGTCTGATGTTCTTGACGGTCCAGTTATCAATACTGCAGCCGGTGCCATTCTTAAATCCTTCCACGTTAGAACCTGGTTTAAATCCTCGTAAATATGCTCCTCCCACAGAATGGCGATATGAATCTCCGGCAGCAGCGATGCAGTCAAGGGCTTCCCTTGACCACCCAATAACACGAGTGATCCAGTATCGGCAAGTCCTGCATATGCCCCGGTTATACCTGCCCGCACTTGGCTGCTGGTTTTAAGCGTTTCCACTGTCGGGTGGCTGATCTGGATCCCTCCTTCCGAAAGTTGTTCCAAGAGGTGTTCAGGTAAGTAGGGTGCTTCCCAGGACAATAATTGGTCTATACCACTCGTACGTAATATCTGCAATACTTTCTCCGCCACCTCCTCGGGTAAGCACAGTGTGAATCTACCGCCCAACGCCTCCAATTCGCGCCTAAAACTATCTGTTCCTTTTTGCTCTTGGACGGGTGTGGTTTCTATTATAGGTTGGCCATCAACGGGAACCTCAGTAGGAAATTCATTCCGGCGATTCTCTATCACCGATTTCTGCGCTTGTTTCCGGTATCTGGACCGGAATGTCCTCCCTGCCGGGCTGGGGAAATCTTTTGAATAACCCCACCCACTGATTTTCGGTAGATGTATCCACGGATCTCCTCGTGAGAAAAAAGTTGCCACTAAGCCCGCTGCTCCAGCCAACCACTGGGCAGCTGCAAAACGCCACGGGGATGAGGCTGTAAAAGCAAAGAGCTTTAATCCAATAGCTAACAGCGCAGGAGCATTCGGTTTATTCTTGATCCCTGGCTTACTCACCTGGACACCCGCGCGGATCCGTAATAACAGCATCGGGAGATCAATATCCACCGGGCAGGCTTCTCGGCAAGCCCCACATAAACTGGATGCGCGCGCCAGATGACCATACTCAAGCTGGCCAAAAAGCGCAGGCGAAACCACGCTCCCCACTGGACCAGGATATGGACTGATCTTCCCACCAGGCCCCACATACGCATGTCCACCAATCTCACGAAAAACCGGACAGGCATTCAAGCATGAACCGCAACGGATGCAATACAGGATTTCTCGTAAGTCTGATGCTCCTACAGCACTCCGTCCATTGTCCACTAGAATCACATGCCTTTCCTGTGGTCCATCTGGATCCAATGAATGGCGAGGGCTATTCAACAAGCTTGTGTAGGCTGAGAGCTTTTGCCCTGTCGCTGAACGCGGCAGCAACGATAACATCAATCCGAGGTCATTCAAGGTAGGTACAAGCCGTTCGATCCCCATCAAGGCAACATGGACCCGTGGTACGGTTGTAACCATGCGTCCATTGCCCTCATTAGTCACTAAACACAGCGTACCCGTTTCCGCCACCCCGAAATTCACGCCCGAGATTCCGATATCCGCATTGAGAAACACGTTACGTAAAGTTCGCCTCGCTGCACTGGTCATGATACTGATATCTTCGGTGTAAGCTATTCCCAGCTTTTCTTCGAATAACTTCCCAACATCCTGGCGCCGGAGATGGACAGCCGGTGTAATAATGTGAGAGGGCGGTTCCCCACGTAGTTGGACGATATACTCCCCCAGGTCAGTTTCGATGACTTCTAGCCCCTGTCCTTCGAGGGCATGGTTCAAGCCTATTTCTTCACTTATCATAGTCTTGGATTTGGCAATCAATTTTGCTCCATGCCGGCGAGCAATCTCCAGCACCAACTCGATTGCCTGAGCACCATCAGCTGCGCGGTGCACAATCATGCCATTTTCTCTTGCATGGGTTATGAACTGCTCGAGATAGCTGTCGAGATGTTCAATTACATCTTCCCGGACTACGTGAGCTCGCTCTCGTCTTCCCTGCGCATTTGGGAGAGAATCGAACGCAGTTTTTCGCACCAGAATCCTTCGGGCTGAATTGGCATCCAGAGCAGACTGTAAATTAGCATCAGCCAATGATTTACGGATTTGGGAATGAAATGCACCGGTCATTTACGTCTTATCCAGCAAATCCGCGATGTGCATCGCCCTTTGGGTTTTATGTCTCCTGTGCAATCCCCCATTGATATTGGTAACACATCCGGCATCGCAAGCCACCACTAAATCTGCACCACTTCTTTCAATGTTTGCAATCTTACGCTCTAGCATTGCAGTTGATATTTCCGGATGCTCGACAGAGAACACTCCCCCAAAACCGCAGCAATCACCTGTCTCTGGTAATTCGACCAATTCTGCATCCTTTACTGCTGCTAATAAACTCCTGGGTTGACGATCGACACCCAATCCTCTGAGTAGGTGACAGGATGAATGATAAGTAATCCGTCCACCATAGCGGGATCCCAGGTCAGTGATTCCCATGACATCCACGAGGAATTCGCTGAGCTCATAGGTTCGTGCAGCCAATTCATGCACCTTCGGCAGCCATTTCGAATCACCAGCGAACAATTCGGCATAAGAGTGTCGGATCATCGCTGCGCACGACCCGGATGGTATAACCACTGGACCAGGATAGGATCCAAAAGCTCGAATGGTCTGGATGGCCATTTTGCGAGCTTGCAGACGTAATCCCGCATTAAACGCTGGTTGTCCGCAGCATGTCTGACCTGGTGGAAAAGACACCTGTACTCCAGCCTTTTCCAATATACGTACAACGGCTTCTCCTGTCTCCGGATAGAGGGTATCAATAATACAAGTGACAAATAGTTGAGCTGTGATCGTCATGCATTACTCCATACGTAATTGTAGCCGAATCTCCCATTCCCTGCCATTCCGGAAGTTTTAGCTCGAATGGATTAGATTTCCTAACCCAACGACTGGCGGCGATTGTGGAAGTTGGCGCAAAACCAATCTGACGTGGTAATATTAACGGCGCTTTGCGAAACCAAAATCGCAAAAGAATTTAGGGATAGACAAAACTATGGACGATTTTAGAACAGTTATTCCGAATCAATTCCCATTGCCGCGTAGAATTAATCGTCTTGGGGAGCTGGCTTATAATTTATGGTGGACGTGGAACCCTGATGCGCAGCGTCTTTTTGCGCGCATTGATGGCGTTCTTTGGGAAAAAACCAACCATAACGCCATCCAGTTTTTACGACTGGTGGATCCTGCACAGTTAAAATATGTCATCAACGATCGCTACTCTTTAGACTATTATGATCGTATCTTGCGTGGTTTTGACGATTATGTGAAGTCCAAGAACACCTGGTTCGCAAATTCTCATCCACAGCATACTAATCAACCAATCGCATATTTTTCCACCGAGTTTGGTTTACATGAGACCTTGCCCATTTATGCTGGTGGGTTGGGAGTACTTTCGGGCGATTATCTCAAAGGAGCCTCTGATTTAGGACTGCCTCTCGTATCAATTGGATTTTTATATACCCAGGGTTACTTCTCGCAGCATATCTCCGAAGATGGATGGCAGGAAGCCCGCTATAAACGTTTGAAGTTCGAGGAGCTACCAGTACTACCTTTTATCAATCAGGATGGTCAACCGACGACCATTTCCGTAGAGTTGCCTGGTCGGAATATCCTTGCTCGTTTATGGGAGATACGCATTGGTCGTGTACCGTTGTATTTGCTGGATAGTGATGTCGAAGGCAACTCACCGACTGATCGCGAGCTCACTTCCCGATTATATATCAGCGATCTGGACGCGCGCATTTCCCAGGAGATAATCCTGGGTATTGGCGGGGTGAGGGCATTGCGCGTCTTGGGTTATAACCCCGCCGTATGGCATATGAATGAGGGTCATTCGGCATTCATGATTCTGGAAAGATTGAGGGAATTGGTAGCAGCTGGAAACACCTTCGATCAAGCCTCCCAACAAATTCAGCCATCGACGATATTCACTACCCACACTTCTGTCCCTGCTGGAAGCGATGAATTCCCGCTTTGGTTGGTTGATAAATATTTCTCGAATCTCTGGCCACAGTTGAATTTATCACGCGATCAGTTTATCGATCTCGCCCACCACATTCTGCCTTGGGGCGAGTCCTTTAGTATGCCAATCCTTGCCCTGAATCTATCATCGAAACGCAACGGCGTCTCAGAGCTCCATGGTAAGGTAGCGCGCAAAATGTGGAACTTCTTATGGCCAAATCTGAGTGAAGATGATGTTCCGATCACCTACATCACCAATGGAGTTCATACCAACACCTGGTTGGCACGTCGCCTTAGTGGTTTATACGATCGACATTTCGGAAACGGTTGGAAAGACCGGGTGGATGAGCTGGAAACCTGGGAAAAGATTGATGATATTCCAGACGCAGAGTTATGGACTATCCGACGCCATCTTAAACGTAAGCTATCTTACTATGTCCGGGAAAGGACGTCCTTTCCCG
>JBGPBQ010000108.1:0-12580 GCA_041481345.1 Anaerolineae bacterium | reverse complement strand
ATCGCAAACCCTGCACGATGCAGCAATAGAAAGACCTGACTACTTACATTTACATCAGCCAGGATGTGTAATGCACCCTATCTAACCATCTGCTGCGACAGATAATCTCATAGGGCAGCTAACACGGATTGTTCGATCGCATCTTCTGGCGCCAGGAAGGAAAGTCGTGCATAAGAAGCCCCGCCAGCGTAGGTAATTTGCCCAATCAGAGGTTCTCCGGATAAAGAGTCATTCTCACAACGATAGGTAAACATGCGGATTGAAGGCCCAAGGAAGGAAAGGAAAGCTCCCATGGGCATGACTGTTCTTCCTTGGATCAGCGCACGTGTGCTGTCCAGGAATATGCCGCGGTTGAGATAACTATGCAGAAGCGCTATATCACGCCAATCAAATGGGCGAATGTTCATGCTGCCAACTGCAAGAAGTAGCGGTGAAACCGGTCATCGTTGGTTAGCTCGGGGTGAAACGCTGTCGCCAACAAATGTCCCTGTTGGGCTGCCACAATCCTTCCATCGGAAAGTTTTGCCAATATGCACGCGTCTGCCTGGACGGATTCAATCAAAGGGGCACGGATGAAGACTGCATGGAAGGGTTTTTGCTCAGGATCAACCTCCAGCAGGGTGGGGATATCCAAATCCACCTCGAAGCTGTCCACCTGTCTGCCAAATGCATTCCGCTCCACGGTGATGTCCATCAATTGAAGCAGAGGTTGATCACGGTGGGCATCCTTGGACATGAAAATCGCCCCTGCACAGGTGCCCCAGATGGCGTTCTCCTGACCGAATTTACACAAGGGTTCCATTAAACCGTAACTCACCGCAAGCTTGGCAATCGTAGTCGATTCGCCACCCGGGATTATCAAGCCGCTCAAGCCTGCAAGCTGATCCGGCAAGCGTACTTCGACCACCGTGACGGCTAACCGCTTGAGCATCACACCGTGTTCAGCAAAATCGCCCTGTAAGGCTAAGACACCAATTCGCATTTACCAACCACGCCCAGCCAACCGCTCCACCTCGGGCATTGTGGAAACATTGCGTCCCACCATGGGCTCGCCAAGATTTCGACTTACTTCCGCTAGGATATACGGGTCATTGAAATGCGTCGTCGCTTTGACAATCGCATTGGCGCGTCTGGCAGGGTCGCTGGATTTAAAGATACCCGACCCGACGAATACCCCATCCACGCCCAGCTGCATCATTAAGGAAGCATCCGCAGGGGTGGCGATACCACCGGCGGCAAAATTCACCACCGGGAGCCTGCCCTCCAGGCGGGTCTGCACGACCAGCTCATACGGCGCTCCGATTTCTTTTGAGAAAGCCATCAGCTCTTCCTCCGGCAGGTTTTGCAAGCGGCGTATCTCTCCCATCACCGTGCGGGCGTGCCTGACTGCTTCAACCACATCACCGGTGCCGGCTTCACCCTTGGTGCGGATCATCGCCGCGCCCTCGCCGATGCGCCGCAGGGCTTCGCCCAGGTTACGGCATCCGCATACAAATGGCACCTTGAAATCGTGCTTGTAAATATGGTGCTCTTCATCAGCCGGAGTAAGCACCTCTGATTCGTCGATGTAATCTACTCCAATGGCTTCCAAGATTTGTGCTTCAGCGAAATGACCAATGCGACATTTTGCCATCACCGGAATGGATACAGCATCCATGATCTGAAAGATCAGCTCTGGATCGCTCATACGCGCCACGCCGCCCTGGGCGCGAATATCCGCAGGGACGCGTTCCAGTGCCATCACCGCGACAGCCCCGGCATCCTCAGCAATTTTCGCATGCTCAGCCGTAACCACATCCATGATCACGCCCCCTTTGAGCATCTGAGCCAAACCCTTCTTCACGGTAAATGTATTCGCTTGTCCTTCCATAAGATCAGCCTCCTGAAATCAATAACAGACTCCCGTGCTCCACCAGCAACGCCAGTCTTGCAGTAAATATATGTAAATCTGTTATTCCTACCGCATTCTACCACGCGCCATGAGGCGTGACAATCCGTCGAGCATATACACACTTCAGAGTGGCTCTTGAATCCCAGCGGATATTTTGTTACAGTTAAGCAACGTCCAGAATATTAGGAGAGGATTCGATGAACCTGATCAGCGTAAAAATTGAAAAACCCGAGCAAATAAATATTATCCTCGGGCAATCTCATTTCATCAAGACCGTGGAGGATGTACACGAAGCCCTGGTTACTGCCGTGCCAGGGATCAAGTTCGGAGTCGCCTTTTGTGAGGCTTCCGGAAAATGCCTGATCCGCTGGAGCGGAACGGATGATGCGATGAATGACCTGGCGCGCAGGAATGCGCAGGCGATCGGAGCCGGGCACAGCTTTATTATCTTCCTGGGAGAAGGTTTTTACCCGGTAAATGTGTTGAACTCAATTAAATCAGTCCCCGAAGTATGCCGCATCTTCTGTGCGACTGCCAATCCGGTGGAAGTTGTTGTAGCTGAGACTGAGCTGGGGCGAGGAATCCTGGGGGTGGTGGATGGCTCATCACCCGTGGGGTTTGAGACGGATGAAGACATCGCCTGGCGTAAAGGTTTTTTGAGAATGATCGGCTATAAACTATAAAAATGGCCGGATGTGACAGGCTTCGTTTAGTCTATTTCGGTGGGATCATCCAATATGCTGTGACCTGATGATCACTCTCCCACATAAGTATCCGCTAAGCGTTCAGCCGCGCAGTTTTTTGGCCTGAGCCAGCAAGGAAAGCGCTTTTTCAATCCGACTTTTGCGGGTTTCTTCCCGCCTGGCGCGTAAAATCCAGTCTATATAGATTTTCTGTTGTGAGTATGAGAGCTTTTCAAAACCTTCCCTTGCCTCAGGCTGAGTTTCCAAAGCCTGGCGCAGGTCTTCTGGAATCACCACCTGCCGGTCTTCTCGGTCCAGCTCCAGGGTAACAGTTACCGAATCTCCAACTGCTTTTTGAATCTGGTCGCGTATATTCTTTCCAACCACCAGGTAATGAGAGCCATCGCCCATGGGAAGGGCCGTGCTGCGGAAGGGGCAGCCTTCGATCGTCCCCTTCACCTTAACCTGCCCCTTGGAACCGAAGGTTGAAGATATCGCGCGGGGGATATTTAGATACGTCCAGGTTCCCACTCCCTCCGGCCGGATCAGCACCGCATCAAAAGTATGTATTGACATGCAAAAACTCCTTTTTTCTCAGCAACGGGTTCGGTTATCGACGAGACTGCCTTATACCCTGGCCAGATCTCCAGGAAATGATACCAATATTTTAATGTGAATTATTGATAATTGACATTCAAAATAGTTGTGCTATAATACTATTGTACTATTGTTATAGTATAATAAGTAAAGTCTGAGGTGTTGTAATTGCCGACCATGGAAATCCGCATTGATAAAAACAGCCGAGTTCCTATCTACGACCAAATCAAGGAACAGATCAAGGGTCTGATCCACGCCGGGCAGGTCAAGACCGGAGACCAGCTGCCAACTATCCGGGAATTATCGGTTGAGCTATCGGTGAATTTCAATACCGTCGCCCTGGCATACCGCGACCTGGTCAATGAAGGCGTGATCATCACAGAACGCGGTAAAGGGACTTTCGTCGCCAGCACACCCGGTGAAGCGGAAATGCAGACCATACGACAGGAAAAATTGAACAATTTACTGATGTCATTGTTCCGTGAGACCGACCGTCTGGGATACTCCCATGAGGAAGTGGGGAGGGCGTTCACGGACCAGATCAAAAAAGGGAGCGTCTAACCTGACGCTCTAAAAACTTGAAAGCGAGGCACAAATGGTAAAACAACTCACCGTCCCTGACGGCTCGAGCACGAAACCAAAATCCAACCTGCGCTTCAGTGGGGTAGGCTGGTTTCTTTTCATAGTAATTCTCGTGTTGGCGATTGGTGGAACCATTATCATGAATGAGAACGGCGTTCCCCAAAACATTGCAGTTCCGTACCTGGTGATCATGATCTTGAGCGCCACTTACATCCTTTCGGCAGTGAAGGTAGCCTCCCAATGGGAGAAGGCAGTCGTGCTGCGCTTAGGGAAATTCCACAACCTGCGGGGCCCAGGGTTGTTCTGGATCGTCCCCATCGTCGACAATGTGGTCAACTGGATCGATCACCGGGTGAATGTAACCCCATTCTCGGCTGAGAAAACCTTGACCAAGGATACCGTCCCAGTGGATGTGGATGCAGTGTTATTCTGGCTGGTCTGGGACGCTCAAAAAGCGGCCCTGGAAGTAGCTGATTACACAGTGGCGATCTCCTGGGCGGCGCAGACCGCCTTACGCGAGATCATCGGGCAAATGACCCTGGCCGATATCCTGGTTGGTCGGGCGAAAATGGATGCCGACTTGCAGAAGATCATTGATGAGCGCACAACGCCATGGGGTATCACTGTTCAATCGGTAGAGATCCGTGATGTAATCATCCCGCCAGACCTGGAAGATGCTATGTCACGCCAGGCGCAGGCCGAGCGTGAGCGCCAGGCACGGGTGATCCTGGGGGAATCAGAGCAGCAGATTGCCGCCAGCTTCGCCCAGGCTGCGGAAGCGTATGCCAACAATCCAACCGCCCTGCACTTACGCGCGATGAACATGCTGTTCGAAGGCTTAAAGCAGAAGGGCGCGCTGGTCATCGTACCCAGTAGCGCAGTGGATACGATGAATCTAGGCAGCATGAGCGGTCTGGCAGCATTAGGTTTTAGTCAGGTCAACAAGAACATCGATCCATCCGCAAAAGCGGGTGAGAAATAGGAAGATAAACGGGTTTGGATGAACAACACAGGGTCATCATAGCCAATGACCTGTGCCGAAGTTTCAATGACCTTAAAGCGGTAGCCGGGGTCAGCTTCCAGGTGGAACGCGGTGAGATTTTCGGGCTGCTCAGCCCTGACGGCGTGTGAAACCAGCCACCATCCGCCTGCCGACCGGTTAAATCAACCCAAGTGCGGGGCTGGCCAGGGTGGCGGGCTGTGATTCGCGCCAGATTGCTCTATCGCTTTAACACTAAACATCCATTGTAGAGTAGATACAGCAACCCCACTAAACACTACAGTGTATTACAGCGCAGCGAGAACTGGCTGAGTTCTCAACTTCTGGATTGAAATCAGGCGTTTACGGCACTACATCGACCGTAATCGTATCCCAAAGGTCAGCAATGGTTGCATGGAACTCGAAGGTATGCGTACCTACCGTCATACCCGGGTAAGGGTAGCGGAAGAACATTATCGGTTGGTTCCAATCACCGATACCGTCGCCATCACCATCACCAGGTCCATCCCCATCATGGTCCCACGACCAGGCGGGTCCAGATTGGGTGGCAGAAACGAATGGTGCCTGGTAGTATTGTTTTAAGGATATTGGCTCACCGCCATCTATCGAGACAGTGGTATTGATATTCGGATCGTTGTATTGAGTTTGGAGCTCTTCTAAAATTGATCCACCGCCCCACTCGACTCCAAATAGGAGCGGCTGGCCGGCATTAACGACCGCGGGTCCAGAACCAAGTCGTCCATGGTCATCCCATGAGAAAATGTGAATAACCGCTGCTTTCTCCTGCCAGTGCATCATCCTGGCATTCAAACTTGTCGTATTATCCGGCAGTGCTTGTACTGGTTGTATGAGAGCCAACGCGAAAACAAAGACTAACAAAATCGCCATCAGAACGGATATTTTCTTCACAATATTCCTCCCCAAGAATTGGAAAAACGGATATACCCACCTTGAACGTAATAATGTTTAGGTGGATTATCTTCATTATATAAAAATATCGTATGTGTTGTCAATTAGAAATAATTTTTAAGTGACTTTTGGAAACACAAATCGATCATTATATTGAATATACGATTGCCTGTCGTTTGTGAGAACCAGCAACTCCGCCGACCCCCATAATAGGTTGCTTTTCCAATCCATTGCACGCTTGGCTGATTTCTTCCAACCATTTCGAGAGTATGGATCAATTCCCCGGGCATTATTTTATCCGATTACTAACTTCCCATCGTTTAATAAAGACAGCGCAACGGCTATATCTTCCACGATCGCTACCTGCCCCCGTCAACTTCTATGAATTCGCTCTCTGCTGGGCGCGCCTTTTACCACACGCGTCCTGGTTCTTAATTTCTAGCAAGTGATTGACACGATGCCAACCCAATAACAGGTCCGGCACTTCTCCTCCCAGATTAGACAGAAGGATTACATTATTGCCAGCTACGCGTAGAGTTGCCGTAATTCCAGCCTGGGCACTGCGCCGGCAATCATTGGTATTAGCGATGATATGAGCCGAGAGAAGGATTACAACCCTGCAGAGCGATGTCGCTCAATCATATCAGAAATTCAATGATTTCGCGTTTAACCCCGGGCGTCGGGGCACCATGAGAGGCACGCAATTTCGGCAGGTTGGGTCGTGCAAATTGACGACAAGTATGGATTGTTTCACGTGAAACCATATCTCATTTTGGCGGTTGATATAACCATTCCCTCATAAGTATGTTTCACGTGAAACCTTGCCTGGATTATGCCATTTATAATGTCATATTTGTTAAATATTGTATGATATTATGCAAGTAGAATAATGATTATCTAGCATTGATGGGAATACAGGTTTCCGAGAAATTTGGAGGGGTTACGTCGGTGCCTGGATCCCGTTTTCGCGCCCCCAGTTTTCCAACAACTCCTCAACCAGGTCGAGGTATGCATCCAGAGCTTCGATTTTCGCATTGAAAGCATCTCCAAGTAAACCCAGCGCCTCTCCAGCAGATTGCCAGGCAGCACGATGAGAAGTATCGCCAGGCAGAGCACAAATCAAGTGCGTCCATGTGCTCCAAAGCGGCCAGAGAGCATCGTGAGGGGTCTGGCTCTCCAGCATTACCCCGATTGCGCGCTCATAGTAGAGCAGACGGTGGGGGTGTAAGCGGACAGGGGCTTGGATCTCAGCCAGCATGCCATATGTGGTCTTCCACTCAGGCAGCCAGGCACGCATGCTGTCAGCATCCACCGTCGCAGCACCTAGAAGCCCCAGGAAACCCTTATAGAGACCGGGCTTGTGCACAGCCTCGGCATTCTGAAGCAGGGAAGTTAGGAAACGCCGCTCGGTCAGGTTTTGCCCATTTATTCCAGCGATGGCATCCGCCGCATGTTCCAGGGCTTGTAGAAACAACGAGGCGTCCTGTGGGTCCGGCTGGCGGGGTGCCTTATTGAACGATTCCCACATTTCACGTGCGTGGACGGCTTGTTTCTGCACCCGGATGATCACATTTTCCGGGTCATTAAACTGCCCCCTCACGCTGGCCTGCACAAAATCGATGAAGTGCTGCGGATCGTACATGATCTTACAGTTATAGATAACCGGGCCAAGCCATGGATGCACCCGCAGCTCACGCGGCTGGCGGTAGACCCGATGGGAATGGTGTGAAATATCGAGGTGCACTTCGTCCGAGATCCTGATTATCTCTCGCTCGACGGGCACTTCATCGTTGTGAACAAAAAATAAGTCAATATCAGCGGTGTTACCAATCAGCGGTTCATCACCTAACAATGACCCCTGCAGGTAGATGGCGATAATGGAGTGATCAGTTCCCACACATTTTTCAACCGCATCATTGGCGAGCTTGAGCAACATATTCCGGTTAATACGCATATCTACCCCCAGGCCAATGAGCCTTATGCTTTGAACATTTATTATCCCGCATTGCCATACTTTAGCCCAAATTTCGCCTGATCGAATTTGCCTTCTGATGCGCTGCCGCCTGAAGTAATTTTATAATATACAAGCCTCAAACTTCACAGCGCATCAATCATAGGTAATGTGGCCTGAAAGGGAACCTTTTTCAGCGTCTGTCGAATCCGGTTCTCAACCAGCCTAAGGTCTTCCGCCCGGCGAACATAATCAAGCTCGTTGGTATCCAGGGTGAGGACGGTCACACTTTCGCCAACATTCCGGGCATGGTTATCAATAAAAAAGGAATCGTAGGCGCGACTTAACTCATCAATATAGTCACGCTCCATATTGCGCTCATATGGGCGATCACGCGATGCGATACGCTGCATCAGCACGTCAATATCTGCACGCATATAAACGATCAGGTTGGGGAGGGGGATCTTCTCGGCTAGAGCATCGTGCACACGGTAGTACATGTCCAGCTCGTCACCGAGCAGGTTTATACGTGCAAATAGAGCATCTTTGGTAAAGGTGTAATCTGTGATCAATGAATCGCCGCGTTTAAGAATTTCGGGTACAGAGCGACGCTGTTGGTAGTAGCGGCTTAGCAGGAAGAAAATCTGGGTCTGGAAGGCATATCTCTGGCGGTCGGAATAGAAATCCGAAAGGAATGGGTTCTCCTCGAAAACTTCGAGCACTAATGCAGATTGAAATGCAGGTTGAAGCAAGCGCGCCAGTGTAGTTTTTCCCACCCCAATGACACCCTCGATGGCAACGTACATATCAAAGTCCCTCACCTGGATGAAATGAAAGCGCGCCCAGGAAAGAAAGCAATCCATCGGCGACGAGACGTGGTTGTTCCAGCATCACCATATGCCCGGCATTCGGAATAACGCTCAATTGGGCATGGGGTAAACTGTTTGCCAGGAATTGGGCATAGCGTAGTGGTGTCATCTGGTCCTCAGCCCCGCTTACCACCAATGTCGGTTGATCGACTGACCCCAGGTAATCCATGACGTCAAAACAATTGCAGGCCTGTAAATCTCCCAAAAAAACACTTTGGCGGGTCTCAAGCATGCGCCGGGAGGCTAATTCGACCAAATGAGGTGAGGTATTGGAGCTGAATGAATAGGACACAAGTAGATCGGTGGCTTTTATAAATGTGGTTTGATCGGCGGCATAACTCAAGATTTCCGGATTGACCCTCAAACGCGACCCAGCGCTGATCAAGCCCAATCCCACGACATACTCCGGATGATGGATTGCCATGGCTAAGGCAATTGCACTCCCCATCGAATGACCGACGAAAACAGCTCGGCGCAGCTGGACCGATTCCAGCCACCCTACCAGATGGCGGGCATAATCACCGATCGTTTGCTGCCCGTCACAGTTCTCAGATTTCCCATGCCCCGGCAGGTCTATAGCATAAACACAATAGCCAGGCAAACGGCGAATTTCAGGCGGCCAATACAGGTGCGTGCCTCCCGCACCATGGATCAACACCAACGGAGGATTTTCCGTCCCTCGTTCAGAATGGAGTGAATAGTACAAGTTCCCTGAGACAGGCATTGTGGATCAACCACCTCTGCGCAGTCGTTCGGCGGCTTCCGAGTTTAAAGGAATTATCACACGGATGGTGGTCCCTTTTCCAGGGCTTGAGTCTATCCGAAAAATACCGCTCATCATTTCAGTGCGTTCACTCATATTTCTGAGTCCCAGGCTACCGCGCTGTTCAGTGTTGGATTCCACGTCGTTCTTGTCAAAACCAACGCCATCATCCTGGACCTCAAGCATCACAAGGTCTTTATCATAGTCCTTCATGCGAACCCATATGTGGTTCGCCTGGGCATATTTACATGCGTTGTTAATCGCCTCTTCGGCGATATAGAAGATGATGGTCTGTCTGCTCATCTCAAGCTGGGAA
This sequence comes from Anaerolineae bacterium, assembly GCA_041481345.1. Lineage (GTDB taxonomy): Bacteria > Chloroflexota > Anaerolineae > Anaerolineales > UBA4823 > FEB-25. The sequence continues at coordinate 3,019 of JBGPBQ010000108.1, read as the reverse complement.
ATTACGTTCTCCTGAGCTTCGACAATGACGTTTTGGTCATAGGTCTCATGCGTTTTTTCCGCCATCGCTTTCAAAGCTCCAATCAAACCTTGTGATTCGAGCTCCAAGGGGCGCAGCGTGAACAGCATGTGTCGAATTTCTTTGGTGGTGCGGCGGGCAAGCTCTTCGATTTTCATGAGCTCATCCGCGGTAGCTTTTGGATCGCGCTCCAACAAGCGACGGGCAAAATTTAATCGCATGGCTATCGCCGCCATTGATTGAGTGGGACCATCGTGCAGGTCGCGAGCAAGTTTTTTGTGCTCCTGCTGTTGGATTTCTATCATCTGTTCTTTTTCGCGTTGGACTTCGCTGTAAAGGCGTGCGTTTTGAATGGCAATGACCGACTGGTGAGAAATGATATCCAGCAGCTCGCACTTGGAGGGTGTGAAAAAGTTGGGATCGGTATGCGCAAATAGCAGCACCCCATAGGTATCCAACCCGGACCTTAATGGAAGGCAATAGGCAACGGAACTGCTCCGGAGACCGATGAACCGGTTTAATTCTGGGTCTTCGGACAGGTTGGTGCTGCTTTTAGGTAACCCCTCGGTGATCACATCTCCGATCAGCCCGCTGGTACCCGGCAGGACAATGCGCATATCAGATTGGGGGAAGTGCCGGGAAGTTCCGATGGTCAAATTCGGATGTTCATTTTCAGACTGGGTGAAAAGCAGCACGGCACTCACCAACCGGTCTGCAGGTATTTGGGGAGTCGCCAATACCCTTGACCCGAGGTCCAGGGCGATTTCAAGCACATTCTGGTATTTCAATGTTGAAGTTACTTTGGAGATCAGGTTATAAATTTCGCGTAAGCGCCGATGGTCGATTTCCCACATGGGTTTGCTGCCATCGCTCCCGCTGCGCTCCCCACGAAACAGGTCACCAATATGCAATTGCCCCATAAAGCTGAGGATGGCCAAGCATAGGATGATACCCAGGACAATGGCAATGGCACCCACGAGGAGGGTATAGCTAAGAAGGCTCATCGACCTTATGATAACCCAAAATACCCGGCTTGGAAAGCATCTGCTTGTCGAATTTGTCCATATCCAGGTGTTTAATCCTGGAGAAGTGCATGCAAAACAGGCAGGGCGGCTTTAACTGCGTGCGCCCGGTGACTTAATTGGTTCTTTTCAGGCATGCTCAGCTCCGCCATGGTCAATCCAGCGACGGGGATCAAGAAGATCGGATCGTATCCGAACCCATTCGTTCCACGTTCGGTGGGAATGATCTCACCCTGACAGTTCCCCTGAGCATAATATAGTTTGTCTCTTGGGGTTGCAATCGCTACTGTACAATGGAAATGAGCGGTCCACGGCTGGGGGTGATCGTGCAGTAAATCCAACAGGTAGGCGCGACGGTCGGCATCGTTGGCATTCGGGAGGGGAGAGAAGCGCGCCGAGCGGATGCCCGGCTGCCCGCCCAAGGCGTCCACTTCCAGGCCGGAATCATCAGCCAGGGTTACAAGGTTTGAAGCCTGTGTATATGCAGCCGCTTTCAGTGCGGCGTTTTCCTCATAGGAACTGCCGGATTCCACAACCTTCAAGGAAACTCCGATCATATCTGGGGTAATTAGAGAGATTTCAAGTCCATCCAGCAGGGATTGGATTTCATGTAGTTTTCCTGGGTTTCTTGTAGCGATGAGCAACCGCTGCATGTTGTTCCTCCATAAAATCGTCTGTCCACACCAAACCCACACACCATATATGGGCAAATCTACAAAATTCTATCTTACCTGTGGCAACAAAATATGTTATAATAATTGTATAATATAATAAATTACTTTGCGATTTTCAAGATAATTTTCAAAGTATAGCTTAAGAACTACTGTGTCTGACCCACATTCTCCATTACGTCTGAATGTCGGCTTTGTTGTTGCCCAATTTGCCGGATTCAGCCGGGATATCCCTTTCGATCTCCCGCAAATAAATATTCCACCAGACCTGCATTTAAGCGGATTAGCTGGTGTGGTCCGGTCAACCCGTACCCCTCAAGGTATCCTGCTGCAGGTGGCATTTCAAGCCTTGATCAACCTCGAATGTGTGCGCTGCCTGACCAGTTTTCAACAAGCCCTGAATATCGATTTCACCGAATTGTACGCCTTTTCAGCGCGTTATGCGACTGATTCGGGTTTAATCATGCCTGAGTCGGGTATCATTGACCTCGCTCCCGTGCTGCGGGATTATATTTTACTCGAGATACCCATCAGTCCATTTTGCCGACCGGATTGCAAGGGGTTATGCCCGATATGTGGGAATAACCTTAACGAAAGTACGTGCCATCACGAGGATGACTCTGTCGACCCCAGGTTGGCCTCATTGAAATCACTCCTGGTTATATAGGCATACCATACAATAGGAGGGAAAATAATGGTTAATCCCAACCCGCACCCGCAAGAGATAGAGGCACTCGATACCTTACTGGAGAAAGCGGATCTACAGGGCTACCTGACCACCGGTGATATCCTGGAAGTTTTCCCATGGGATGGAGAGGATGACGAACATTTGTTGGAGCTGTTCGGACTGCTCCATCGCCAGGGTGTAGAAATTGTGATCGAAGAGGATGTGGAACCAGAACCCGACCTATCAAAGCTGGAAAGCTCCTCCCTGGATTACAATCCGACCACCCTGGAAACTCCTCTGCTCTCCAACCTAGAGAATATTTCCGCCGATGACAGCGTGGGGCTGTACCTTAAGGAAATGTCTCGCGTCCCTTTGCTTTCCCTGGAGGAGGAAGTCAGCCTGGCTCAACGGATTGAACGTGCCAAGGAGTGCAAGGCCAGTCTATCCAGTATACACGGCACGGGGTCGTGTAAACATCGCGGCGAACTGGAAGAAGCCGTCCAAGATGGTATTTTAGCGCGTGAGCACCTGATCAAAGCCAATACCCGACTGGTCGTGAGTGTGGCAAAAAAATATATCGGGCGCGGGGTGGCCTTCCTGGATCTGATCCAGGAGGGTAATCTGGGCTTGATGAAAGCTGT
>JBGPBQ010000107.1:0-12604 GCA_041481345.1 Anaerolineae bacterium | reverse complement strand
AGGATCATGGTAGCCTACTCCCCACTCCCCAGGTGTCCAGGCGATGCCCTAAAGGGTCACCGACACATGGGGAAGATATTTAGTTGTTGATACCCCCATGTTTACTTATGGTCTTATTGCCCCCTCTATATAACCAGCTTTCAAACGAGAGGCTTGACTTTCCTTCGCATCTGTATATAGTATAAGAACCATAATACATTTTTTCGTTTCTGAGTTAGTCTGCGTAGTGATAATCAAATGCTGCAGCCGCTGATAACCAAAAATACTCCCTTTTTTTTTGCATTTGCCCTCATCCTGGTAACCCTATTGGCGTGGCGCATCAGACCAACCCAATTCCGCCTACTCAGCTGGCAAGCAGTCGGCATTGGGTCAGCACTGTTTTGGAGCCTATTCGCTGGAGTGATGATCTGGTATGCCTGGGATTATTATTATCGCTACTACGCACCCTCCTGGGACCGAATCATAGCCCCCCTGGGTGCCTTCGTCCTCTATTTCTTCCTTGGGCTGCTTTTAAGGTGGGTTGCGCTGCGACTTCCAGGCAACCCTACCGTGACGTTCTGCCTGATTGGAGGGCTCGAATCGGTTCCGGAGCACGCCATTGCAATCTATCGCTTCCATATTCTCCAGATTCCCTTCCTTCAAGGAACAACTGCTACCGCAATCTTCATCTTCGCTTTCTTCGAATATATAGTATTTTGGAGCCTAGCGCTGTGCCTGGTAATTGCATTGGATCGATTACTCAGACAGTTGCGAAAGCGGACTGCTAAGACCCAAGAACCTCCTCAGGATACATCCCAGTAACAGCGGTTCTTATCGCTAATTCATAATCTGACGATTCATCGGATTGGCAGCCTACGCAGGACCTACCCCCGCTCCCCAGGTGTTCAGGCGATGCCCTATGGGGTCATCGATACCTGGGAAAAATATTCTATTATCTTATATCACCCCCAGGGTTCACTTCTACTATCCCCTTATCTCTCTATATAGTCATTCGACAAATTGTGGGACGAGTAGATATGTACAGCTTAGTGAATACTTCATTTACGGAAATAAGTACACATATACATAGTAAAAGCCCATAATCAGAAAATGGGGGGTGGACAGCAGGCTACATGATTGCTTGATCTGAACTCAATAGTGCCCTGTCGGTGCCCAACGGAGTCATCGACACTTAGGGAGTATATTCTATTGTTGATACCCCCAACTTTCACTCTAGAGTGGCACTACCCCCTTATATAATCACGTTTACACTGCACGGGGGAAAAACTACTTTACCCAACCTATTGAAATCAACCCTCAAAAGTGCTATAGTATTTTTATGTGAATGATTTGGGGGATTCCCAGATTAAAAGGAGGGATCGTGATTCGCAAAACAGTTACATTAATTTTGTGCATCTTATTCTCAATAGCCATCCTGACAGCATTCACCGGCTCATTATCCACGATCGCTGCGCCGTTAAAAGAGGTCAGCACATTTTCGTGTGCTGATGTCACCGAAATTCCCCAGATTGAGTGCGAAGCCCTGGTGGCGCTTTACAACAGCACCAACGGTCCTGGCTGGAGGGACAACACCAACTGGTTGGTAACCTACACACCTTCTAACTGGATGGGTGTGCAGGACCCAGATGGTCATGTTTATTATTTATCTCTGGGTCATCAATATCTAAATGGCACCATCCCATCTGAGTTGGGGAATTTGATTTATCTAAGATTTTTATATTTAGATGATAATCATTTAGAGGGTGATATCCCAGAATCATTGATCAACTTGGTCAATCTGTGTCCTGAAGGCTGTGGCGAGGAACCACCTCAGGGCTTGATCCTGGATTACAATTACCTCAACATCCCTCCAGACTACCCGAACCCAAATAACCCTTTACACGTCTTCCTGGAGCGTGAGAACCCTTTGTGGGATATACGTCAGATAAGCCCCTTTGTCAACTGTTCATCTGTTATAGAAATACCCCAGGAGGAGTGCCTGGCGCTCGTGGCTCTTTACAATAGTACCAATGGAACGGGATGGGCGAATAATAAAAACTGGCTGGTGACCAACACGCCTGGTAATTGGTGTGGGGTTGGTATGTACGGACCACATGTATCAGCAATCGATCTCCATGATAACCAATTATCTGGCAGCCTCCCAAGTGAGCTGGATAATCTGACTACTCTGTGGGATTTAATACTTTCCAACAATCACTTAGGTGGATCAATTCCGCCTCAATTGGGTATGATGATCAACCTGAGACATCTCTTCCTGGATAATAATCAATTGTATGGAGCTATCCCACCAGAATTGGGCAATATGAGTGACCTGGAAGGTATAGAATTATCTCATAACCAGCTATCAGGTAGTATCCCACCCGAATTGGGCCAACTTCATGTATATGAAGGATTGCATTTGGAAAATAATCATTTGAGCGGCAGCATCCCACCCGAGCTGGGCAACTTATACAGTACGGGGATGATAAACCTATCCAATAACCAACTGAGTGGATCGATCCCACCAGAGCTAAGCAAGATAGACTTGTTTAATCTTTACTTGGATAATAACCAATTGAGTGGAACAATCCCGCCTGAACTGGGAAATGTGACTTACATGCATGTATTGAGTCTGTCTGGCAACCAGTTAAGCGGCGGGATACCTGTCGAGCTTGGTAAATTATCTAGCTTGATTAGCTTGAATTTGAAATCCAACCAATTGAGCGGCAGCATTCCGCCCGAGTTGGAAAATCTGACCTATCTGGAAATATTGAATCTTTCTAGCAATCAGCTGAGCGGTAGCATCCCATCACAATTAGTCAGCCTTACCTATATGACTACTCTTGATCTTTCTAGCAACCAGTTAATTGGAAATATTCCATCCGAGCTGGGTTCCATTACCTCATTAAAATCACTTTGGTTGCAAAACAATAAATTATCAGGTGATATCCCCACAACTTTCATCAACCTGGTTAATATTTATGATCCCGGTCAAAACAATGGTCAGGACGGTTTGGAATTGGATTTCAATCTTTTAAATGTGCCACCTAATTATCCAGACCCTCTCGACCCGCTGCAGATCTTCCTGAGCAAGAAGGACTCCGACTGGCAGCTTTCGCAGGGATTTCAAAAGGTGATTGGTGCTGGGGGAGGCGAGCTCACCTCGCAGGATGGCAGGACGGATTTTCTCATCCCCGCTGGCGCACTGATTACTGACACCACATTCACATTTATACCGCAGCCAACACCACGCCATGATCACCTAGGGTTGGTATTTGCCCAGAACAGCTTCGAATTGACTGCGGAAGATGCCGGTGGCAACCCAGTTGCAGCCTTCAATCTGCCGATCACGGTCACACTTACATATACGGATACGGATTTCGGTGCGATCCCCGAAGATTCACTGATGTTGGACTATTGGGATGTCGCTGGTAACACCTGGACGGATGCCATAACCACCTGCCCGGGTGGCGAGTATACGCGTGACATGGAGGTGAACCAATTATCCTTACCCTTGTGTCACCTGACGGAGTTTGGTCTGTTTGGACCTACCTTAAATGTATATGCGCCTTTCGTTTATCATAAATGGTAAATGCTATCCTATACAGCCTCTAGATTAATCTTTTGATCTATGGAGGGAACCCATGAAACGTTATTTATACCATTAGCAGTTTTAGTGACCATCATGATCATGGTCGTAGGGGTCACGTTGCCAGCCCAGGCGACGCCATATAGGGTCATCGACACTTGGGGAACATGTTCAATTGTTGATATCCCCCATGTTCACTTCTGCCATTGCCATAATCGTATAGCCCTGGTAGGAGGGGTTGTTCAGGCGTTCAGCCGTGTCACAGGACAGGAGTGGAATTGGGACTTACGACCTGGATTACTCATAGTGTATGTGTTTATTGGTTTTTTAATTGCGCTAGCACAACTGCCAATCCTTTGGCGCCAGTTAAGAGGCTCTGTACTTTGACCCCTGACCAGTATGATTGGTTGGCTGGTTCTTGGAATTGTTGTGGGCATTTCAATCGACAGAACTTCGGACATTTTTGCTATTGGGGCAATTCCGGCTGTTTTTACTGGATTCGGTTTAATCTGGCTAATGCGAAACCCTCGCAATGAACCAGAACACTCGTCTTAACTCCGGTTTGGTTGGGGTAAAAAGTCGTCGTCTGACGGTTGGTGATAGTTCATTTTGTAAAGGGTCATTAGGCGATACTACAGACATCTGACATACAGGTGGGTTATTAGCTGTTGCAATAAATATTTAATGAAAAGGGACACTTCGCATAAAGTTGGACCGATTAGGTAGTAACCAAGCTGGGCGAATGACGCAATTTACAGCTCAAATCGTAAAAGAGAATTTGGCAGAGGGAACAGATAAAATATAGCAGGAATACTTGACTCAGACCTCTAATTAGAAATCAATTAGCTTGAGAATAGGTTGGTCAAAAAATAATATCGATTCCCGGGGGTAATTAAACAGGACTATTGCATTCGAAGTAAAAATAGCACAAATGTGCCATTAAGATAGTCGGAATCAACCTAATTAATGGATTAATATATAGTCCGTTTGTTCTGGCTTTTATACCTATTTCGACGATGCGGGATTAATGATTTTCTAATATATTTATTGGTGATGATAAAACTTTTGCCTTCCAGTAATACTATTGAGAGCACCGCAGTAGATGGTGAGATAGGGCGTTATATGAACATTACTCAAGATAGACGAATCAAACCACGTGTCAATTGCGATTACCCGGCAATCGTCGAAGGTTTTGATGATGTTGGAAATAAATACCACGAAAATGCCAAGTTAGACAATCTGAGCGCAAGTGGATTGTATATGAAGGCAAATCGGAAAATCGAAACTGGCTCGAAACTTACTGTGACCATTCTGCTAACTCTTGAATTAGTAGATATCAATACTCCAAAATTAGCTACAAATGGAATCGTCGTCCGAATAGAACCTCAAATAGATGGAACTTGTGGAGTAGCTATGAAGTTCAATAATTACAAATTTCTTTAATAATTCTTGCGTAAGTAGCAAAGGTGAATTTTGCATTAGAAAAGAACATAGAATGAATTATTGAGTTTTACAGAGAACAGGGGAAGAGCAGATAGTAGAGATGTCTGCAATTCCGATCTCACTGCAAGGTTAATGCGCTCACCTCAACGATAACAGATTTGGATGGCACCCCAGAAAGTGGAATACCCGTCCGTCTTACATAATCACCAAATTCCGCTGATCGCGACTCACCATGTCGGAAGGGCGGAGCATGGATAATGACCTTCATTTACAACTACAACAAGCTGTGTCTCTGAATAAAAAGACTTCAAAAACCAACAACCCGATCGGTCTCTATCTGAGCCGACAAGCAGACAGTCTGCCTCGCTACATATTAGAGCAGTCGCTCTTCTTTCTTATTGGCTGGATTCCAACCATCGTGGGGATCGGAATCCGGGGATTTCTCTACCGCCTGATTTTGAAGGTGAATGGCTGGGCTGCAATTGAAAATGGAGTCAGGCTGCGCTATGCCAACAATATTACTTTACATCACGGAGCATACCTGGATTATGGAACATACCTACACGCTTGCCCGGGGGGAATTGAGATCGGCGCAGGTACGATTGTGATGCACGGCGCCCTGCTCCATGTCTACAACTTCCGAAATCTACCAGGGGCATTCATCCGCATTGGCCAAGACAGCCTGGTGGGTGAGTATACCGTCATACGCGGCCAAGGTGGAGTGACGATCGGGGACCGTGTTTATACTTCTCCCATGACACAAATAATAGCGGTGAACCATGTATTTAACGATCCAGCTAAACCCTTCGTCGACCAGGGAATTACCGCCCGGGGGATCACCATTGAGGACGATGTCTGGCTTGGCTCAGGAGCGATCGTTACGGATGGGGTTCATATTGGAAAAGGGGCCGTTGTGGCAGCTGGGGCTGTGGTTGTCGATGATGTGCCAGCGCATACCGTTGTTGGGGGAGTTCCAGCTCGAATTTTACGTGAAATTATTGGTGAGGATATCCGGGAAATATCTCCGGTCTATCTTTCGACCGAAGAGGTTCAATCCTAGAAGGAGCTTATGACCACTCTATCGATTGTGATTCCTGCTTATAATGAAGAGAGGGGTATCGCGGATATCATTTTTAGAGTACTGGGGGTGAAAGACGAGCTGGCCACAACGGGCGTCGGCCTAGAGGAACTGCTGGTTATCGATGATGCCTCCCGTGACCATACAGCACAAATCGCTGAAGACATTGCTCGGGATTATCCCCTCCTGCGCGTCATACGGCATAAGAAAAATCGGGGATATGGCGGCGCACTAAAAACCGGTTTCGCTAATGCGCGTGGGGATTTGGTAGGTTTTTTGGACGCCGATGGGACATATCCTCCTGAATATTTTCCTCAGCTGTGCAAAAAAGCCATGGAAGGCGCAGACCTAGTGGTCGGATCTCGGATGGCGGGTGCAGAAAGCCAGATGCCAGCGACCAGGAGGGTGGGAAACCTGTTCTTTGCCAATCTATTAAGCATTCTAGGCAGGCAGCGCGTTACCGACAGCGCCAGTGGTATGCGCATCTTTTCGCGCAGCATCCTGGAGCAGATCTACCCGCTCCCGAACGGACTTAATCTTACCCCGGTCATGAGCACACGAGCACTGCATGAAAGCCTGCGGGTGGCAGAGGTCCCCATCCCTTACAGCGAGCGAGTTGGACGCTCAAAGCTGAACGTTGTCCGCGATGGTAGTGTATTTCTACAGTCGATTGTTTGGACGGTGCTTTGTTACAATCCAGTTCGGATTTTGGGGATACTTGGTCTCTTGGGGATCGCAATTGCTGGATTAGTCGGGTTGGGTTTAGTCGCTGCACGGCTGAGCGGGATTATGACCTTAAACCCATGGTTCACAGCGGCACTTTTCTTGGCTTTAGTGGCAGGCACAGCCGGTGTTAGTCTATTTACCCTGGGAGCCACATTCAACTACCTGGTATCAATTTTTTACAAACGACCTATTCAGCAAGGGTTGTTTGGAAAACCTATATTCAAAACATCTTTGGATCATTCCTTCGGTTGGATGGGACTCGTCTCGATACTATTCGGTGTACTCTTGGCTATTTTTGTTCTAATGCAGGGTTGGGAACTCGCCCGATTGTGGCTGTATCTACTTGGAAGTGCCATGTTGGTACTTATCGGCGTCCAGCTAGCTATCTCTTGGCTGCTGATGAGAGTGCTGGAAGAATTGAGCCAACGGGAGATGCAAGTGCTGAATGATAAGGGAAATGGGAATGGATGAAAATCTAGGCACGAGAAATATTCCCCGGGTATCGGTAGCCAAGTTTACATCTGCGGATGCGGCTGTTTCTATTCGAGCTGCTGCCCGTCTGAGAGAAAGCAAGCTGGACGTCTTGTTGGTCAACCCACCCGCGCCGGATGGGGGCATCTGGATCCGGTCGCAACACAGGGTGGGACGGCGGAGCCGGGAAAACATGATCTGGCCCCAGGTAAGCCTAGCTCAACTGGCAGCATTGTTAGCTCCCGACTATTCGATCGAAATCGTAGATGCCATTGCCCTTCGAATGAGCTGGGAAAAGTTCGCTGCTCTCCTACGCGACCGACAACCGCGTTATTATTTGACCCAGATTGCTGCACCTACCCTCACCAACGATTTGTACGGCGTTTTCCTGGCAAAAAGCCTGCGAGCGGTAACGATCGGTTTCGGTACGCACGTGACCCCTATGGGAGCTGAGACGCTGCGTGCATATCCAGCTCTCGATTTTGTGTTGCGTGGTGAGCCTGAAGCTACCCTGCGCGAGCTGATTGATACCTTCGAAACGAGGCGGGGGAGATGGGTAAACCAAGAGAATAATCACCTGTTCGACCCTGTGAAGCTGGTGGAACCTGAATCACATGCCAGGATGTGGAAGATATGGACGTCTGGTTCCCCGAACTGGCAGCCAGCCTGGAGCATCCCGGGTGCGGAAACATCGGGTGGAGAAACTCCGAAGGAATTCACTGTGCCGCCCGACAAACAGCTTAGCGCTATACAAGGCTTAGGTTGGCGCCGGCAGGGTGAGATTGTGTTCAACTCCGATCGCCCGTTTATCCATTCTTTGGATGATCTCCCCATTCCGCTTCATCATTTGCTCCCGTTCGACTGCTACCGAGCGCCACTCGTCAAAGGTCCATATACCTTCATTGTCACCAGCCGAGGCTGCCCGGCAGGATGCAAGTTCTGTATTAAACACGTCAACTACCAGTATTCGGTGCGGCTGCGTTCACCGAAAAAACTGGTTGAAGAGATGATTGTTCTCTCGGATTTGGGTATTCATCACGTGCAGATGTACGCCGATCTGTTCACCGTGAATCGTGAACAGGTGATGGAGCTCTGCCAGCTCCTCCAGGAGAGCAAGCTCAACATGACCTGGACCTGCAACAGCCGGGTGGATTTCGTTGACCAGGAGATGCTGCACGCCATGGCGAAAGCCGGCTGTATGCTGATTGCCTGGGGGATAGAGAGCGCCAATGAAGTCGTCTTGAACAAAGCACATAAAGGCTACCGGTTGGAGCAAGCGGGACAGGCACTCACTTGGGCGAAGCAAGCTGGAATTATGAATTGGGGCTACTTCATCATTGGTCTGCCAGGCGAGACTGTCCAGAGCATCCAGGAGACAATCCAGCTTTCAAAAAAGCTTCCACTGGATATCGCCCTGTTCCATGTTGCTGCGCCATACCCTGGGACACCCTTTTTCTTTGAAGTCATCGAAAACGGTTGGTTCCGTCCTGGGACAAACTGGGAAGAAGTCGATATGGATGCAGCCACGGTGCTCGATTATCCCGGTCTGAAAGCAGAAGAACTATTATATTGGCAAAGGAGGGCTTTCCGGGAGTGGGCACTCCGCCCCGGACCTATGATCACCTACTTAAGGAGCATGAATACCTGGCAGGGATTGAAGAGTGCACTCAATATCGGATTGCAAACGCTGGGTTGGCTGCGAGGATGACTAACTGAAACACGAAGAAATTTTGTAAATATTTAATTATTCATTTTAGAGAATTAACAAAGAATCGGGGAGTGATATATGAAAACGCACCAGGGGAATTATCGAATTCAACAGGGAATCAAGCGGTTACTCGATGTGTTGATTTCCACCACTGCACTAATTTTTCTGTCACCTATCCTCATCATCATAGCGATAGCCATCAAACTCGACTCTCCAGGTGGGTTTATCTTTTCTCATCGTCGGATTGGCAAAAACGGACGACCATTCAACGTTTACAAGTTCCGTTCAATGACCGAGGGATGCGATGAAAAAGACCACCTGGAGTATTTACAAAAACTGATTGAGGATGAGCAATACGCAGGGGATAAAAATCGTCCCTACCGTAAAAGGGATTGCGATCCGCGCGTGACCCGGGTAGGTTCCTTCTTACGTACATATTATCTAGATGAGTTACCCCAATTATGGAATGTGATTAAAGGTGAGATGAGTCTGGTCGGACCCCGACCGCACGTAAAAATGGAAGTCGACCACTATACCAAGGAGCAAAGACGCAGGCTGAGTGTGAGACCAGGCTTGACCGGTTTATGGCAGGCAACAGGAAAAGCAAATTGCACATTTAGCGAGTTGATCCAGCTCGACCTGGACTATATTGACAATTGGAGTCTAAAACTTGATTTTCAGATTATTTTTTACACGTTCATTACGATAACAAAAGGTGGAGAGGGCTTTTGGGCCAAGAAAGTTAAAGAGATGCCCGAAAAACCATCTGCTAAGGAGGTCTTACCAGCACCTGATATTTTCATAACTGAACGTACTAAACAACAAAAAGAAGAAGACTGGACTTTGGCTAAGTAGTTCGGTAACCCTTCATAAATATGATTTACCGGCTGCCTGCTTCAATAGCTAAAACCAGATTTTGAATATAGAACAGATCACCTTTTGAGGCCGCCGGTATATCGATATGCTTTGCCAGCTCTGCATATGGCTCTTTTAATATCATAGCTTTGGCCGCAAAAATCGATGGATAATCATAAAAATCTTTAATAGCGCCTTCTCCATAGCCAGTTTCAGATTTTGACTCAAACCAATACGGGGCTAAATAATTATATTCAAGGACAGCTTGAGAAACCGGAGTATAGACATTATCGTGTAGATAATTTGCTAGTTCTGGAACCAGATACATGAAGTTTCTCGACACACTAAACGAACGGCAATAGTCATAGGTTGGGTCTTGAAACCACTTGTCAGGATTATCTTTCGAAAATGTGCTTGCACGTAAGGTGAGAATATGATTGTAGGTTTCCCGGACATTTGGAGATTCTGGATATCCGGCTAATTTTTCTAACTCAAGAAATCCCAAATATCCTGCAATGTAAGCATTATTTACCCCAGGGTTTTCAATAAGATAGTCATCAGAGGGGACAGCCTCAAGGTTGCTTTTACTTGCATTATAAATATCATCGGCTCCTCCAAAAACCTGGGCATATTTCCATAGGGCATAAAATGAAGTTGGAGCAAATCCCCAACCAGAATAATCATAATTATATTCTCCGGGACCAATCATCAATCGGTCGCTTTCAACTTCTGGTGGAAGGATAGAGGCTTCTCTTGCAGCTCCATCTTTCCAACCAATATGGTTATAGACATAAGGTGGAAAGGTTGAAAATTCATTTTGTAAGTATTCCCGTGTATGTATTTGAAGATCAGGAGACAGGTGAGGAAGAGCTTGTATAAGAGTAGTTATCGTGTCGCCAGGATTATGCCAATAATCTAGTAAATCATCTCCACACTGATGTACTCCATATATATCAATAATACCGTTACTAAAATAACCAGTTCTAAGATGGCCGGTGTCAACCATCTTCTGGACTTCTTGAGCCAATAATAATTTTAAGTCGTCTACGGATGGTATTGAAATATTTGGATCTTGATAGGGAATAATTTTAGCCATTGGTAGCTGGACGGGCTGACTATCTTGAGACGTAAAGGCAATCACGCTATTTCCACGATGCATGTATACAAACCCGTGATAAGGTATGGGCGGATTTTGCAGGCCATGATCACCATATACCCCGTTTCTTCCACCAAAAGCAGAAGAATAATACATGTTATAGCCTGGGATTAACTGATCAAGATTATATGCAAAATATACCCATTCTCGACTATTATCCAAACTACCTGTAGATGGCCTTATCCCAGCGTTATACCGATCGGAAAATTCAGTATTCGGTTGCGTGATATCAAATGCTCCAGAAACACGATCGCAACATAAGTTCCAATAAATCAGTTTCCCTCCGCTAGAGTAGGCAAGCGGTTCATCAACAGCACTCCAACCTGAGCTTAAAATACTTATAAATGGAGTCCCTAATTTCCAACCAGAAATTTGACCTCCAGCTATCCAGGTATCAGACATGTAATTGTTGGATTGATATATAACATTATCAATACCCACGACTGGTGGATATCGGTTTCCACTTTGAGTTCCTTGCCACAAAATGGGTGCGTACTCGGGTTTTCCATCTCCATCAAAATCTGAGGTATATTCAGCACCCGTATTTTTGTTAAGGACAAAGTATGTTCTTCGCCACGGTTTCTGCTCAAAATAGTCAATTATCGGAGTCGTGCTCCCATTTTGGGTAATGTCTGGGAGGTTGGTGTTAATCGTAGGTGTATTTTGTGTCCAATCCCCTGGCTCAGTCCCAAGTGGTCCTACCAAAGTGCCCCTTGGATCCTGGCTATGATTTGGATATAAGTCATAAAGTTCCATATCAGTGAATTTAGCAGCAGGTCCCGGTCTGACACCGACGCGATAATTATTGCTACCTGAAAATATTACCCAATCCTTATATACAACCGGCCACCAGGATTGAAATGCGGATCCTGGTAATTTTTCAGATTTCCAGACCAATGCCCCAGTTTGAGCTTGCAGAGCATAAGCATAGCTATCTTGGGATACAAAATAAACAACCCCGTCTTTATAGGCCGCTGAGGTATCGATCGGACCCCCAGTTTGATATTGCCAGGCTAGCTGACCCATCTGGGGACCTTGTGAATGGATCGCATAGAAGTATCCATCCCGATTTCCAAGCAGAACTAAACCGTCCACAACCAGTGGATTAGTATCGAAACCATCATTTGCAGAAAAAGTCCAGAGTCTTTGCCCGGTGAAGGCGTCAATCGCGTGCAACATCTTATCAAAACCACCGACATATACAATTCCATTAATCACTGTAGGAGAATTGCCAAGCGGAAGTTCTGTGGGATAAACCCATTTCTCAGCCCCCGTTTCAGCATCCAGAGCATACAATCCATTGGCGGTCGAGACATACAATGTAGAATAGGCTGCAATAATCTGAACATATGGGGGAATATATGCCTCAAACTGCTTGTACCACAAAGGCTTTAATTTTCCTGGTACTTCATCCGGAACCCAGGAGGTGCGTTCAGGGTTTGCAGCAAGCATTGACCAGGATGTATCGACATTATATTTTTCACCATTCGATATGATGGGGAGATACGTTGATGAGCTCGATTTTTCCTGATTTGTTCCGAAACCACGAGCCATAGTAACATTAGGGAAAACCAAAATACCAAGCATTAAAATCGTTTT
>JBGPBQ010000106.1:0-12606 GCA_041481345.1 Anaerolineae bacterium | reverse complement strand
TAATAAATGATATCAAATTTTCATCTGCAGACATCTAGCATTCTCTCTAGACAAGGCAAGGGAGACCATTCTGGTCTCCCTTGCGATAAAACTATGGAAAGTGGTTATATTACGGGATTGCTTGGCTGTTGTAGTCTTCGGAGACGAAGACACCTGCTGAAGTCTGCGTTGAGACACGGGCGACAGCAGCTAATTGTGCGCCAGGAACAGCTGTATGGATGATTGCAGCACCACCATACACACTGCCGTAGATACCGAACTCTGTCAGACCAGCAAGGGATGGGTTCGTATTGAACTTTGCACCATTAGCTAGACCGAGATCTCCAACAGTGTATGTATGCGTGCCTTTGATCGTACCATCTGGTCCGACATAATCAACTAAGATAACAGAATCTTTAGGAATGTCGGCACCGACGTTCTGGACGGTGATATATGTGCGCTGCCCTAAACCGGCTGCCCAGTTGGCATCCGTTGCCCAGCGGACGTATGGGAGACCAAAATTTGCGTAGCCTACATCCACACCATTGAATGCAGTGGTGATACCCAAACCATAGGCCTTACCAATAGCAACCACGGGTGTCCCATAGGACTCGACAATTGCAGCACCATAGGTGCCAACCGCCATCTTATCGCAGGCAACAAAGCTTGCTTTTGCTCCCGGACCGATGGTATTGGTTTGAGTGAAGACACCGCCTAAATTATCAAAATAAGATACTTCCACCAATGTGTCAGTAACTAAGCTTGTATTCTGCACAGCATAGGCGGTGTCAGATCCACCAAATGCCTTGCACAGAGCTGATGGCATGTAGAACTTCAGCCCACCAGTTGCAACGCCCTCGAATGCTTTCAGACCAATCGATGTAATCTCAAGTTCCATCGCACTGGATACGATCGAGCCAGGGGCTTCATCGGCTCTCATTGCCAGAACGACAGCTGATCCATTGAAGGGATCAGGAAGGCCAGCGAGTTGGGCTGCATCAACATAGAATGGGGCACCTGCTTCTAGAGTTTTGGTCATTTCTAAAGCCAGGTGGGCCGAGGTATCATAGAAGGAAATGTCCACTGTGTTCGCTACGCTGTCCGCATTCTGGATCGAGAAGATCGTGTTCGTATTGAACATATTCTTTAAGACAGTGGCGATCAATGCCTGGGGGGCTCCAGCGCTAAAGCCATTGGATAGCGCGCGGTTCTTGACATTCCCAGCGTTCTGCGGGATCTGCACCAGTGTGACTAACATCGGCTGATCCGATTGCATAATTGCATCGCCCTTGAAACCTGCTGGGACCACATCGCTGCCTAGGCTGCCAACGAACAATGAACCAGCTGCATTGGGTGCCAGGTTATCGAGCACAAATGTAGTCGGAGCAATATCTTCTGGTGATGCATAGAACAACAGACTCAACGTAGTTGTTGTTGCGGCACCTACATTGACGTAAGTGATTGATGTAGTGAAGTTCGCATTATAAGCCTGCGCACTTGCACCTCCAACGAATACTGATAACATGATGGTAATAACAACGAGCATGGTGAATAATTTTGTCTTCATTACTAGAGCCTCCTTATAATATTATTGGATGAATCTCTTCCAATCAGTTGATAACATTATATGAGTATCCTTGCTATACAACAATAACCCGTATGGGTGATTTTTCATGATTGCATTTCTTGAAAAAATCGGTTAACATTCTGTTTACTTGATTCTTGACCGGAGTAGGTAAATGAACCGAACAGTTTTTCCTTTTTTATTGTCGATGCTTGTATTTCTTTCGGCTTGCACTAATTTATCCTCTCCAACCGTTAACCCAAAAGTATTACTGACACCTACCCCACCTCCCCAGCCCGAATCTGGTAAAGCAACCATCGTTGGTCGAGTGATGCATCAGCAAGGCTACCCGATGGTAAATACGGTTGTTCGTCTGGCCGATGTCGCTCGTGGTGCTGAGGGACGCGGGGGTGCTTTTGTGCTGGATCTTGCTCGCAGTCCTGGAACTTTCACTGACCAAAATGGATACTTCAATATACAAAATGTAAAACCAGGCGAATACGTTATTGTTGTGGGTGATGTAGAAGCTACTGGAGTATATGAAATCATATCCGAACAAAATGGCAGCGCTAAAATCTGGACGCTTCCCGTAGACCAGGTCACCGATATTGGCGTCTTAACCGTTAATATCGTCCTGCCCACTCCATTCCCAACAGCAGTTCCTGGGCAATACCCTGCTCCAACACCTTATCTTTACCCGTAATCTATCAAACTTAATGCTAAGTAGAGGCTGATGTTATTTGGCATCAGCCTCTTTTTTCCTTCTGCAGCTGCTGATACCATTCTTCATGCTGCTTTGCGATTCGTTCAATTGAGTAATCAGCTGCAACCTTTTCAGCTGCCCGAGCGATGATTTGCCTTTCTTTGAGCGGCTTTGCAATGATATTTACGATTTCTTTCGACAATGCTTCAGGATCCCCAGGTGGTATCATCCAACCGTTAACATCGGGTTTAATCAGCTCTCGGTTGCCAGGGATATCTGTTGCTAGAACTGGTACTCCAGCTGCCATAGCTTCCAGCACTGCCGTCGAAAATCCTTCCCATAAGGATGAACAAACGAATATATCCATCCCACTCAATAAAAATTCAATGTCCTGCCTTGGGCCGGTAAAAATCACCCGCTCGCCGATTTGTAATCTCCTTGCTTGTTCCACTAATCGATCCGCCAGGTCCCCCGCGCCAATGATCACGAAGTAAATTGGATCCGTGTATTGTTGTACTAATAGTGAAGCAGCCTCCAGCAGATATGCGTACCCTTTCTCTTCCCGTAACCGTCCAACTGTACCAATCACATATCCGTCGTCTGGAATATCCATTCCTAATTTGGATTTTTCTTCTAGATGATGTAGCCCCATAAAGCGTCGTAAATCGATAGCATTTCGTAACAAAGTTGCTTCACGTCCCAACCGCCTTGCCAGCCAACGCTGGTTTAAATTGCTCACCACATGCGCAGCCACCCCGATCTCAGAGTTATAAAATATTGGGTAAAGTGTATTACTCAGCACAAGGCGTCGGATTGGCCGCTTGCGCCATTCAATAGGGTACCCGTTATGCAAAGTGCGTATGATCGTTGGAACACCTGGTTGGAATTTCAGCATCAACGTAACAATGTCACTAAACTCTGAATGACTGTGTATGACTTCGACTGATGATTTTTTAATGAAACGACTCAAACCTTTATAACTAACGATCAGGCTGTGAAGCGGGTGGCTCGGATTCCAATCAGCAGCAGTGAAGGCTTTTATGCCCTCCTCGTTCAATTTCCGCATACGTATTTGTTCATTTTCTGTGCCCATATTCCATAACCCACCAATGGACACATCAAATAATTCTTTATTCAATGCCTGGCATAAGGATATGACGAAGCGGGCAATACCACCCCCACTGCCCTCGACGTCGAAGCTGTAAATCAGCTGCAGGAGGTGAATTTTATTTTCCACTGTGGTTAATCTTCCAATATCCAAAATAATCCTTTGCCACAATTCCTCCTGCTGTGTTCGCCTCTTGAATCAGCTTAGGAATGGTCATCTGGATCCGCTCTCGCCAGACCCGTCGCTCTGGCCATAGTTCGATTAATTTATCTCGAAGGATATTTCCATGCACGTGGCGGATATCAATCGTCCACTGTTCAATGCCCGCCATTTGGGCGATTCCTTCCGTCTTGTGCAAATATCCAATCGCAATTATTGGCACTCCTTCACTGAGGGCAAATATATTGGAATGCATCCGCGTCCCGATGAAGATTTGCATCCATCCGTAGATGGATTTTAAAAGCTCCGCAGGAATAGGCTTATCAATAACCTTTATCCCACCCGCGATATCCGATAAGCTTTCAAGCAATCGATGAGCAGGGATTCTATCGTCCTGGCTGCGCAGTGGTCCCCAAACCTGAGGAAACAAGACCACTCTTCCGTTAATTTTTTCTATAAAATATCTGATAGCTGCACAGCACGCCTCTTCATAATCCGCTTGAAAATCGAACGCCTTATTTTGCTCTCCCCAATTGATTACGGTCATTCCTAATAAAGGGAAACCAATCTTCGGATTTATCCCGTGCTGGATCAGCCAATCGCCTCCAGCTTCATGTGGTGATGCTTCCATTGCAAATGCCAGATCGGGGATCAGCTGGCAATTTGGATTTTGTACGCCAATTTCCTTGATGAGGTTGAACGATATGGGCTCCCTGACCATCAGGATTCTCACACGCTCCATCAGCCAACGAATTAGAATTTTTTCCCAAAAGTGATTTAACGGACCGATCGACTGAGGTAGGATATAAACGGGTTTCCCAGCAAGATGAGCATACAAAATTGAATATATGGCGATTAACAAGCTAATTCCACGCCCGGAGCTATATAAAAAACCACCCGGCTTGCTGACGACCAGGTCTGCGTCTAGATACGCACTGACTATATCTCGGATACTATTCGGTGAAAACAACCATATTTTTCGCATGAACAGTTTTTGACTTAGCAGCGGTATCAATGTCGCTGGGAGCAATAATGCCAGATGTAAGTAGTTCCATCCGGTTTTTTCGTTGCTTTTGAACGGGTGAACCCACGAAAATATAGATTGGATAACATGACCCTGTCCGGAATGGCTGGATGGGTCATCCATGCATAAGGTAATTTCACTTGAAGAAAAATTTTTCTCGAGCTGCTGCAGGGTAACATGTAGTAATGCTGCATCGCCTACATTCTTTGATGAATGGATATTTATTAATAGAATTTTTTCAGTCATCGCTTATGCCAAACTACCCACGTATAACCGATTAATAAGACGATTTCTGTAAGCACGTATACCCCTGCCACACCTTTAACACCAAATTGATAAACGATAGCGAAGTTGAGCACCACATTAATTACTGCGGCAATGGTCTGTACAATCATACGTTTTGCTTGTTTAAATGTAGCGATCATGATGGATGCCATCGCGAAAGAAATGCATTTGAATAATAATACAAAACTGAGAATTCTTATGACGTTAACCGATTCTTGATAGGATGGCCCCAATATAATCACCACCAACGGCGCCCCTGCCAGGAACACCACCACTAAACTGAGGCCGACTGCAGCTGATAATGCGATCGTTCGATAGGCCGATTTCTTCGCTTGTTGAGGGTTGTTAAGGTACAAGTTTCCTAATACCGGCACCATTACAGTATAAATTGCCATCGGCACCAATAATGCCATATTGACCAGACCAACTGCAGGAGAATAAATTCCAGTCGCATATTCCCCCAAGGTTAAGCCGATGATTACCACATCGGCTCGTAATGTCACCATGCCTAGGAACTCTGATGAAGCAAAAGGGAATGCGCTCTTAAGTGCGTGGACTGCAACCTCTCTTTTAAACTGCAACCCGATCTTTTTGTAGAATAAGAATAATGCTGTTATCAGCGCAATGCTCGAAATCGCAACTCTGATTCCTAGAAATAACTCGGGTTGTTTTGCTCCAAAATAGATCAAGAGGATCGTCAGTCCGAACCAAATTGAATCTGCTAATGCCTCCAGCAAAGCCGGGACTTTAGTAAATAACGCCGATTTGAAACCGGTTAATGTGGTCGCCAAAAGCGTATCCAGCCAGATTAATAACACGCTCCAGTGCATCAAACTGGTCGGGTATGTACCCTGTTCCAATAAAGGAGCCAGGATCGTGAACAATACCATCCATACTATCCCCAGGCCTACCTTGATTCCAATGATGCTGCCGGCTAGCTCTTTTAGACGGTGCGTCTCCCTCCCCCCTTCCCGTAATAACCAGATATCCAATCCCAGGCTAAATATAATTGATGAAAGGCTCGCGATGGCAATACAGGCTGAATACCGCCCATATCCATCTGCTGTCAGCTGCCTGGCAGTTAACAGCAGTGCCAGGGCAGTCATCACCTGAGCAATTACTGATCCCGAAAGTAGCGTTGTTATGCTACTGAATATTTTGGTTCGGTTAAGATAATTAGGAGCTGCCATATTTTTTGGTAAGCGCATTATGATAAGCAGTTTCCATTTGTTTGGCGAGATTTTCCCACGAGTATTTTTTCGCTTGCTCGAAACCGCGCTCGCATAATATCTGCGCTAATTCCTGGTCAGATAATACTCTCAGGATCGCTTCTGCCAATGAATTCGCATCACCCGCCTTAGCCAGTAAACCTGCTGGTGGTTCTCCCAGCAGCACTCTTCGGTCGCCAACATCCTGGGTAACGAATGGAACTCCGGCAGCCCACGATTCAAACATTTTCAGAGGTAAGCTGCTCCTGCCAACCGGGTTATCAATCACTGGTTCAGCTGAAACATTCGCCAGGATGTAATATGAGGGAACCTCTGCCCCAGGTACGCGACCTCGAAAAATAACTGAATCATTAATACCCAACCATTTAGCTCTTGCAACCAGGTGATCGTATTCTTCACCTCCCCCAACAATGAGCAAAGTTGCGCTAGGTAGTGCTGTATGCACTTGTTGGAATGCATCCAATAGAATATCCACTGGGTGGCTAGGAAGACTAAGACTGCCGATAAAGACAACCACTTTTTTCCCTGTTAACCCTAGCTCTGTACGGATTTTTCCAGATTCAGCGAGGTCCGGTTGGGCAAATCGATCGTTATCTGCCCCATGCGGTAGATAGATAATCCTCTCCTGTTTGACGCCTAATTGAAGTACCTGTTCGCGCAGGAAGTTAGTATGCACTGAAACATAATCAACGTGCCTTGGCAGCATCGTCTCAAAGTAATGCACTCCCACTTTTTGCCAGTTGCCGCCAAAGTGGATATTTGCCATCTCAAAATCATCACAATCCAGGAACAATAATCTATTCCGGAAATAGCGTGCGATTAGCCCTGCCATGCCATTCATCGGGTGGGGTTTGCCAATTTGGATAATATCAGCGTTGCTTCTCCAGGCAGTCTTTATGAGCTTCCTTGTCGCAGTTGCAGTAATTCCTAGTAATTGTCGCGCTGGAAAATACGTTTTGAGGTTATTTTGCTTCAACACATGCATTTGAGCTACATAATTTACTTCAACACCCTCTTTAACAAAATGAGTCTGCTTCAAAGATGCATAATTGGCATGTAGCGCGGCGATGCTCACTTCATGGCCAAGCCGCGCTAATTCTCGTGCCCATGGAAAATACCGTCCAACACCTGCTGGGCTCTCCAAATCCTGGGTCAATAAAAATAGGATTTTCATCGGACTATCTCATTTAGATTGGCACAAAACCGCTTTCCATTGCTTAGCAAATCGTATTTCTCTTTGTATAACTTATACCCTTTTTGAGCAATTTTCTCTCGTAACGGTCTATCCTTCCACAGGGTTAATATTGACTCGGCTAATGCCCTTCCGTTGGCTCGTTCGCATAAATAGATATTTTCCCCTTGCGTAAATACCTGCCTTATTGCAGGCGAGTCTCCGCTGATTAGGGGTTTTCCCATCGCTATAGCTTCATAAATTTTATTTTGCACTGTCATCAGAGACTGAGGCGTTGTGCCGAATGCACCCAGGCAGATATCGGCCTGGCTCATTCGTTGCTTTAATTGATCCTTCTCCATCCATTCGATAAATTCCACATTGGCTAGACGGTTTTTGGAGCTAAATTGTTTAGCGTTTTCCAGTTCAGGACCATTTCCGATAAATTCGAACCGTATCCCAGGCTCGTTGTTTAACAACCGTGCTGCTTCGACGATATGCATAACACCGTGGTTAGGGATAAAAGTGCCGGAATATAAAATATGAAATTTCCCATCCGCAGCTGGGTTTTGCGGTAAAGGAGAAAATATACGGTCGTCCGCTCCTGTGGGCACCAAGCGAAATCGCTCAGGTCGAACGCTGTAATTCTGGGTAAACCATCGCACATACTCATTGGTGTCTAAAATTAGCAAATCTGGCAGTTTTAATGCAACTCCCTCGACCAGGTGCAGTAGGTTCGTCGAAAATCGATTTTGCTTATCCAGACCTCTCTCAACCGATATTAGGTAGATCGACATGAATACATCCCACACTAATGGTCTACGTTTGAGCATGGTCAGGATCCGGGCAAGAAATATATCAATTTGGCCTGGATAACCCACAACAAGGACGTCATAATCACCAATTCTGAAGTATGTTTTGAGTAAACGCCAGTAAACGCCTATCAATCGCCACCAAAATGCCGGCTTTACCCATTCACCGCTGACTACACGAACTCGGTCTTCAATCCCATGCCATAACGTTTGGTGGCACTCCATAACAACTACACCATTCAACCGTAACCCTGCCATCATCATCTGATTGCGGCTATAATTTTCGCGATAGGTGCCAAAGTAGCACACTCGCAGGGGATTCTCACGGATTGCAGGCATTCTCAACCGAATATATGTATACTCTGTCGATATGATAAATCAACCGAAATACATCGCTAGCAGATAGTTCAGCTGGAGTGAACAACGGTCGATTCGGATTCCCAACCATACCTTGTTTTTGCCCGATGTATACGTGGGTAATTCCGTAATCACATAGTAATTTGATTCCTTCCTGAGATGCTACGCTTGTCGCCTCAAGTTTTGATTGGAGGTTGACGACGGTCAGGGAATAACCTGTATCAACCGGTGTCTCATTAGCTAATGCATATTGCGGTGGGATGGTATTCTCTCGATTTGCGAGGATAGGTATCCACCATCCGGCATCCGCGCCGATAACGTTGTTGACCCAATTCTCGTGTATTCCTTCGATCAGAAATCGAGAATTCGCCGGGGTCTGCTCACGGATCCAGCTCATTGCTTGAGTATCTGGCCGCGTGACAAATTCATATTCATCCGGATGTGAGATATTTCTCTGGTTCCAGACACCAATTACGCCGAATATAAAAATCGCCGTAAACATAATTGCTTTCCCTGGCTTCCAAAGTGATAACCAATCCGTGAAATCACTCGCTAGATAACCCACGAACAGTCCCACCGGTATGTACAGCGAAATCAAGACTGCAAAGGATTGCACATATTGCACCCAAGGGATATGCAGTAACGTTAATGAATACAATGCAGCCATTCCCGCCACCCACAATCCAAGTGAAGCGGTAGCCCCGTCTCTTTTTATTATCGCCAAAATTAGCCCAACCAGGCCAAGAATGATCAATCCGATTGGCACATAGAATCGAATATTTAACCATGTTTGATAATCTTGGTTGACCAGATTGATAATTGCATTAATTTTTCTATTAAAATCAGCCAGGTTGATCAGATTGCTGTGCTGTAACCGAAGCCCCCACGGAAGGAACAGGATAATGCTAACCACTCCGACCAATCCAACTGACCAAACTTCTCGCAGCCAGGTACGAGAATTATGCCTGCCATATTTTATGGGTCGCCCGATAATCAGTGCAATCACAAAGGTGGTGATAATAAAGATCATTCGAAATTCGAACAAAATCATCCCGGCGATGACTCCCCCCGTGATGATTATTTTTACCCACGGTAGCTGCAGCCATCCGCTTGATTCCGAATCGCGTGTTGTGCTATCGACTACTTCCCATACCATCCACATCGCGACAGGTAATATCACCTGACCAGCCAATTGAGCATACCTGCCCCAATTTATGTAATAGGCTGGCATGGGTGATAGCAGTCCTGCGACCAGAACGGTAATTACACCGCTCGTCCTGTTACCATGGGTTAATCTTACCGCCAGTGGGTATAGCGCCAACGGTGCAAAAATATTCAATACCTGTCCAAAATATAGGACCGCCTGCCCACTGCTTAAACTGGTGATCCAGGCAATCAATGCAGCCCCAAGTGGAAAACCATAATGCATGCTGAAGGTTTTGTACGCTGCATAGGGCAGCCACGAGCTAAATAATCCGTGGTTATCCAGGATTAATTGGGTGATCTCTGTGTGATGTAACGAATCATTCCACATCGGTTGGTCTAAACCTCGCATCGCCCAGAATCGCGATATGAAGATCAGACCCAATATGACGATTAAACATAAATCCAGCCAGAACGATTGTCTGTTGATAACTTTTACAACACTATCATGGGGGTTATCGCGAATGGATTTAGATATAGTCAATATTTGTCTATTTCGCCACACAATAATGATCACCCCAATAATCAATGGTAGCCACGCATACCATCTCCCTAATCGCAGGTGAATCAGGTAAGTAAAAAGCACAAATATTGTATAGAACGCCAGGGAAACACCAATCGAAAGAGGCAGCTTCTCAAATCCAGCCAGCTCTCTCCAACCTCTCCACAATAGACCCAACACCGCCCACCCTGGGATGGTGAATAACAGGACGCCTGCAATGCAGATTACCAGCCATCGGAATAGCTCTTGAATTATCCCCACGACTAATTCTCCGCGGTCGTAATCCAAGCTGAAAGTCAGTTGCGCTTCGATTGGCTCATGGTTTTGGTAAGCTGCTCCACTTTGATATGTCTCAGCCGGACCAGTTCCAACTTCTACACTACCTTCTCCGCTTATATTCAAGAATGCGTAATAATAGCGATTATTGGATTGGGTACTTTTTGAAAAGTCGAATCGATATGTTTTTTCTGCGTTTATATCTTGGATGGGTATTTTTACGGTTGCCAGATCTGCCGTTGATGCCGGATCGGATCTCAAATGCATCGTCAGGCTTCCAACCCCCTGAGTCTGAGGTTTAAGCAATAAATGGACCGCCTGTAAACCCGAGTACTCAGCTAAAAAAGTTTGACCGATAGGACTCCCGGGATTTAAGGTCATCCATTGGTCTGTTGAGCCTTGGTTGGTAACTACCCATGGGGAACAGCTTGTCAGCAGTAAAATTATCACCAAGCCGATGAATATAAGTGTAAACTGCCTATACTTCATCGCCGATTAACCAGTTCTATTGGTTTTGTCGTCCGTAACTTTGTGATCCACCTCTAAAAAACGTATCCGATATAGAAGTTCTTCTAATATTTTCCGGTTGAAGCCTATCAAATCCGCCACCAAGCCAATCAATAACACTTGGAATCCCACAATCAACAACACGGCAGCCAGAATCACCGATTGTAGATGCCCGCTTCCTTGCCCAATAAAGTAATAATACAAAAACCTGCCCGCCAATGCTAACCCACCCACAATAAAAACACCACCAAAAATCGTAAACACCCGCAGCGGACGGTACATGGCATACGATCGGACGATGGTTGCGCTGGAATTCGCCAGGTAGTTGGGGACGCTTCGAATCAGCCTGGACGGACGTGTCTGAGGATTCGTCCGCACTTTGACAAATTCCACCGGCATCCTTCGTGCTCCCGCCTGGATCAGGGTCTCCAGGGTATATGAATAATCATTCAGCACCAGTGTGCGCAGGGCAGCTTCCCTGCTAAGCGCCCTGAAACCACTGGTTGCATCCGGAATATCCATTCCGGAGGTTTGTGTGACAACCCAGCTTCCTGTTCTTTGGAGTAAACGTTTTATCGGCGAAAAGTGCTCCGATGTGGCTACTCCACGGTCACCAACAACGATCTGTGCTCGACCGTCAAGAATCGGCTTGACCAATAAGGATATATCTTCTGCATGGTATTGGTTATCGGCATCCGTATTGACAATCACATCTGCGCCATTTTTCAGGCAAGCATCGAGACCGCTCGTGAATGCAGCCGCCAGACCCAGGTGGTTCGGCAGGCTTACCAGGTGATGCGCGCCTGCTTTAAGCGCGATATCTGCTGTCCCATCATCGCTCCCATCATCAATCACCAAAGTTTCAATTGAATCGAAGCCCTCTAAATAGGTTGGTAGTGATTTAATTGTATTGGTTATAAATTGTGCTTCATTATGACAGGGGATCTGAATGATCAGCTTCATATCCAAAAGTATACCATTTTAATCTCTTGTGTTTTTAAATGTTACCGATATACTATTGTTAATGAACAGCAACATGTTTGGTTCTATTCCTTTTATTCAAGGCACTCCATCACAAAAGCCTGAACCCTTATCACGCTACCTTCCTCCTATTAATGATGGTGTCATCACCGCCTGGTTGAAAAATAATCCTCCACCTGGGTCCTGGCTATTGGATCCTTTCTGCGCCTCGCCAAAGATTGCCCTGGAAGCTGCTCGTGCGGGGTTTCGCCTCCTGGTCACAGCGAATAATCCAATCACCAGGTTCTTACTGGAGATGATGGCAAATCCCCCCACTACCTCGGAGCTGAAAGCTGCCCTTGCTGAGCTCGCTGCGTCATACGTCGGCGATCAACGTATCGAGCCTCATATACGCTCCTTATATGACACAACCTGCGTCCGGTGTGGGCAGGCCATATCTGCAGAGTACTTCATTTGGGAGCATGGCAATCCTTCACCCTCCCTCCGAAGCTATTCCTGCCCGAATTGTGGAGATACCGGTGAACACCCTTGCACAGCTCAGGATATTGAGCTCTCGACAAGATTTTCAAGTAGCGGAATACACAGAGCGCGTGCACTGGAACGTGTTGTCGCTGCCACAGATCCAGACCGCATGCACGTTGAGCAGGCTCTGTCTGTATATATTCCAAGAGCTCTCTATGCTTTGATCACGGTAATAAATAAAGTAGAAGGTTTGAATATCTCTCCACTTGGCCAAAAGCACTTGG
>JBGPBQ010000105.1:0-12624 GCA_041481345.1 Anaerolineae bacterium | reverse complement strand
GCCTGGGATATCGACAGCATGACCGAACAGCTCCTCATGTCCACAGATGAGCCGGTCAAGCTCGAAATTGCCCAATCCACTCCTGAGATAGTGCAAGTAAAGCTCACCCGTAAACTCCACCAATCCACTCTCACTCAGCTGATCAGCCTGCAGAAAAACAAACGCCGGATCGATTTCGCCACCACCATCGATTGGCAGGAGCGTCATAAACTATTAAAAGTCGCCTTCCCTGTAAATATTCATGCCAACGAAGCCCTTCATGAGATCCAGTTTGGTCACATTCACCGCCCAAACCACCGCTCGCGTCCGTTCGATGCCGACCGTTTCGAGGTCTGCAACCATAAGTGGACCGCCTTGGTGGAGGAAAGCCGCGGGGTGGCAATTTTAAACGACTCTAAATATGGCATCAATATCCTTGGTAACAGCATGAACCTTACTCTGCTCAAGTCTGCCCTGGCGCCTGATCCCGTCGCTGATCGAGGCATTCAAACCTTCACTTATGCGCTTTATTATTGGACTGGCAGTTTTGGTGAAAGCGGGGTCGTGCGTGAAGGCTATGAGCTGAACTGCCCGCTCATCCGGCTCCCTGGTGCAGCTGGCGAAGCTTCCATCTTCAATCTGGATGCTACCAACATCATCCTCGAAACGGTCAAATTAGCCGAAGATGGCTCAAACGATCTTATTCTTCGCTTGTATGAAGCCAAACGCAACCTGACGCATTGTATATTATCCATTTCGTTACCCGTCAATAAAGTCTCTCAAACCGATATGCTTGAACGCTTTCAAAGCGAATTACCCTTCAACAAGGGTAAAATTGAGCTGGAATTTCGTCCTTTTGAGATTAAAACCCTGCGACTGTCAATCGAACGATGATCGGTCTGGGATATATTCACCTTACACACAAGGATATTCATCGATTATGGAAGAGAGAGTACAAAAAATTTTGGCGTCTGCAGGTTACGGCTCACGGCGTTCTTGTGAAGAATTGATTCTCGCTGGTCGAGTCTCCGTTAATGGTCAGCCGGTTCACTTGGGCTCAAAAGCCGACGTACAAAAGGATCAGATCAAGCTTGATGGTAGATTGATCAAGCCTCCCGAAGCTTTTCAGTATATCGCCTTATATAAGCCCAGGGGGGTCTTGTCTGCGGTCACTTCGCCAGATCCTCGCCAGACTGTTATAGACCTGGTGCCTGTGGAATCTAAGATCTATCCGGTTGGGCGCCTGGATGTGGATAGCGAAGGGTTGATCCTTCTGACCAATGATGGCGAGTTAGCCAATCAGCTTACCCATCCCCGCTTCGGGCATGAGAAGGAGTACCGCGTCCTGGTGGCCCGCCATCCGGACGAAAAACAGCTCACTGCCTGGCGGCACGGGGTCGTCTTGGAGGATGGTTACCATAGCTCACCTGTCCAGGTCGAAGTCGAATCGCACTCCGGGAAAGGCACCTGGCTACGGGTCATTATGAAGGAAGGTCGTAAACGCCAGATTCGTGATTCCTGCCGGATGATCGGCTTACCCGTGGTGAGTATAATTCGGGTCCGGATCGGCAATTTACGCATGGGCAGTCTGAAATCCGGTCAATGGCGTCATCTGACCCCGGTTGAGGTAATATCCCTGAAGAGTCCCCTGAAAAGCCCAATCAAATCATCAGCAGTAAAAAAAACATCCCATACGATTAAATCAAGCGCACCTAGGCAGGGGGATAAGCGCTCCAAACCAGGGTAAATGTCATATTTGTAATTCCCATGCGTTTATTCTATTGACAAATTCATGCGAGCATCTCAACCACCTCTGCAGGATCCTGAAGCCTTCAGCCAACTTTATGCTCGCTCACAGCTGATTATCTTTCGATATATTTTTGGCATGTATGGTGGTCCAATCGAAGAGGTCGAGGATTTAACTTGTGATGTTTATATGCGCGCCTGGAAGGCTCGGGGAGGTTTTGCGGGGGATGACCATGATTCGCTGTGTTGGCTCTTCACCATCGCCCATCATCTGGTCATTGATGCCCACCGCCGCAGATTGGTCCACCCGGATGATGCTGGTTTGAACCTGGATGATGCCGCAGGTGAATGGTTATTTCTGTCCGCAGATGCTACTCCGGAAGAACAAGCGACCTCGAGGGAACAGTTCAAACATTTATGGCGAGTTTTGCACAATCTTCCAGTTGATAAACGTGAAGTCGTCGTGTTGCGATATATGCTTGGCTGGAAGGTAAAGGAAATTGCACAATATTTACACAAAGAAGAAAACACCGTTTCGGTCTATATCCGTCGCTGCCTGGAGCAGATTCGTGAAAATTGGACGCTTGAATGAGGCTGGCTATGCAAAACAATCCAGATGAGAGCCTTCCCGATGATGTAAAAATCGAACAGCTGTTAAGTGCCTTCAAGCCTAAGCCGATGAAAAGATTGAATGCCAGGATGATCTCCGCCCCCTGGCAAATGCAGAATCGCACCCGCCCGTCCTATGAAACTAAAAATTGGTTGCTGCGCTGGAAGTCCGCTTGGGTTTTGGCAGCTTTCATCTTAGTGCTTGCCTTCCTAATTCTTGTGTTTATTCCCTCAATAAGGGTAGCCGCAGATCAAATTATTCACTTTTTTCTCCCCGCAGCTTCTAACCGCCTCGATGTCCAGATCACACCTGCAAATCAACTTGATTCAATGGATTTCTCAAATCCGTCCAACTACCCACTTAACATTAATGACGTCCAGCAGCAGGCAGGGTTCGTTGTGAAAGGCATCCTCTCATTACCCGAAGGCCTTTCATTTGTTGGAGCACGCTACGACCATAGTTATAATGCCGTGACCCTTCTTTATCAGGCGAGTGATTATTTCCTGATTCTGACCCAGCGACCGCTTGGGAATAGTCAGGATGTGTTCAGCATTGGTCCGAATGCCCACGTCGAATTTGTAAATATTGGCGGCGTTCAAGGTGAATATGTAGTCGGTGGTTGGAATGCAGTCTCCACCCAACAACCGACCGGGCTCGAGACTCCTCCAGGCACGGTTCATCTAAACGCAGTCTGGGATGATAGCTTACCCCAATTCACCCTTCGCTGGCATTTAGCTGGGTATGCTTATGAGTTGCGTAGCACAGGTATAAATAGCCCCTCCCAATCACAGTTAATAACATGGGCAAATGAGTTAAAATAAGCCCGTTTGTGTAGAAGCTTTTTGAGGAGAAATAATGGATATCCCCCTGAAATCTTCATCTGGATCTACTGGTTCATGGCTTGACCGGTCTTTATTACGTTCACCGGTAATAAACCTGGAACAGCTGATCTTCGCAGGCATCCTGGTCCTGGCGATTTTCACCCGCCTGTATATGCTCGAGCCGCGTGTCATGAGCCATGACGAGACTTCCCACACCTATTTTTCCTGGTTGTATTACAAAGGTGATGGCTATGCGCATGACCCCGTGACCCATGGACCGCTCCAGTTCCACCTTGTCGCTCTCTCCTATTTCCTGTTTGGAGATACCGATACCACCGCCCGTATACCCGCCGCTTTGTTCAGCATTGCCACAGTAGCATTCATGTGGGCTTATCGCCGTTATTTGGGCCGCGCTGGAGCTTTGGTGGCTGCATTATTCCTTACCATCTCGCCATTTATGCTTTATTACGGGCGCTATGTTCGCAACGAAGCTTTTGTGGCCTTTTTTGGTGTGGTAATGCTGTGGTCAGTCCTGCGTTATTTGGATACCTCTAAAAATAAATATTTATACGTCTTTACCGCTGTTACGGTACTTCACTTTTGCACCAAAGAAACAGCTTTTATCTACACTGCCCAGGCTTTATTATTTTTAGCTCTATATCTCCTTTACCGACTGATGCGCCGTAAGTGGAACCGTCCTGAGTTTCGCTCTACCTTTATCGTTACCCTTGTCTTATCTCTACTCGTCCTCGCTGCTGGCTTCGTGATCAAGACCCTCGCCGGGAAAATGACCCCCACCGATCTGCCCAAGCCCCAATATCCGGTTTTTGCCTCACTCCCTTCATTCCTACCTATTTCGCTTATTTTTCTTGGCGTGGTAGGTTTAGCTGCTGCCATTTACTTCGCCATCTCCGGCTTCGGCTTAAGTCGTATCCGTGAGGAGCGCGTTTTCGATTTGGTTATGCTCCTTGGCACACTCGTCCTACCTCAGTTATCAGCTTTTGGAATTAATGCTTTCGGCTGGAAAATACCGGTCAATGCGACAGAGGTTCGCGCCCTCACCATGACCGATATGCTGCATATGGCGATTATTGTCGTGCCAATTATTATTGCTTCCGTCATAATTGGTTTATGGTGGAATAAACGTCAATGGTTGATCAATGCCGCGATATGGTACGCCATCTACATCGTTCTTTATACCAGCATGTTCACCAATGGAGCCGGCTTCTTCACCGGTCTGGTTGGGTCTCTCGGTTACTGGTTGCAGCAACAAAAGGTGAACCGCGGAGATCAACCCCTATATTATTATGCCCTCATCCAAATTCCTATCTATGAGTTCCTACCTGCCATCGGCTCCGTTCTAGGAATTATCCTGGCGATTATTGGTCGAAAGACGGTCCACGATGATACTTTTCCACCGGAGAACCCCCAATTAGATGAAATCGCGCCAATAGATTATCCTGCATCCGCGAGTGATAACGACACTGGTGACTCTTCAGAAACTGAACCAGCACAAATGGAAACCGAGGTACCTCCACCCACCTATGTGGAACCTCCCACCGTCACTCTGCTGATCTTCTGGGCGATTACCAGCTTGTTGGCATACTCCATCGCCGGAGAAAAAATGCCTTGGCTGACGGTTCACATAACACTACCGATGATCCTCCTGGCAGGCTGGGCTATCGGTTACCTGATCGATACCACCGACTGGGCCGTCTTCCGCATTAAGAAAGGCTGGTTGGTCGTCGCCCTGCTTTTTGTCTTTATTCCCGCGATATTGAGTGCATTCCGCATCTGGCTTGGAGCTAACCGACCTTTTGCCGGTAAATCGCTGGAACAGCTTTCTTCAACCAGCGGGTTCATCATTTCATTGGTCGTTACGATTTCCAGTGGGTTAGGTTTATTCTTCTTGACGAAGGCTTGGTCGCCTCGTTTAGTCCGTCGCGGCTTTGGGTTGGTTTTCTTTAGTCTGCTGGCTGTCCTTACTGCCAGAGCTGCCTTCATGGCCTCCTACATTAACTATGATTTAGCGAAGGAATATCTCGTCTATGCCCACTGCACCCCTGGCGATAAAATCGCCCTCCAGCAGATCACTGATATCTCGCGTCGGCTTACTGGAGGTCTGGATATCACCGTCGCCTATGACGATAAAACGACCTATCCATATTGGTGGTACTTGCGGAACTTTCCCAACCAGCGTTATTACGGCAATGCCCCCACCCGCGATTTGCGCGATGTCCCTTTAATCCTGGTCGGTCAGGATAATTTTGGCAAGATCGAGCCGGTGGTGGGTCAGGCATATGATATGTTTGAGTACAACCGCATCTGGTGGCCGAATATGGACTACTTCAATTTGACCAAGGAAAGGTTGTCCTACGCCATCTTCAACCCGCAAATGCGCGAAGCTATCTTCCAGGTCTGGCTCAATCGGGATTACAAATTATATGGTGAGCAGACTGGTCAGGATATGAGCCTCCAACATTGGAATCCTGCCGAAAAGTTCAGGCTTTATATTCGCAAGGATGTTGTTGCTCAGTTATGGGATTACGGTAGCAGCGCTAGCGCAGTTCCTGTACCGGCTGACCCGTACGAGGGGAAACAGATCACGGTGAGTGCCGACCAAGTGATTGGCTCAGTCGGCACACAGCCAGGGCAATTTACAACCCCACGCGACATGGCGCTCGCCCCGGATGGGACGCTTTATGTGGCGGATACGTTCAATAACCGCATTCAGCATCTCGCTGCTGACGGGAGTGTATTGCAGGTTTGGGGTTCGTTCGCCGATATAGCCAAGGGTGAGGCTCCTGGCGGCACCTTCTACCAACCATGGGGGATTGCAGTTGGCGCCGATGGTTCGGTATTTGTTACCGATACCTGGAATCATCGCATTCAAAAATTTACCGCTGATGGCAAGTTTGTAAATATGTGGGGATATTTTGGGCAGGCAGATACACCTTTTGCCATTTGGGGCCCGCGGGATATTGCCATCGATAGTAAGGGCCAGCTGTTCATCACCGATACGGGTAATAAGCGTATCGTCGTTTATGATACGAATGGCAACTATGTCACCCAATTCGGCTCGGTAGGTCTGGAGCCTGGTCAGTTGGATGAACCGGTGGGTGTCTCTGTGGATAAGGCTGGGTCGGTCTATATAGCAGATACTTGGAACCAGCGCATTCAGGTGATGGCACCAGATGTAAACGGTACATATATGCCTCTGAAGAATTGGGAAATCGCCGCCTGGTATGGGCAGTCATTGGATAACAAGCCCTTCCTCGCCGTGGATAACAATGGCAATTTATACGCCACTGATCCCGAAGGCTATCGTGTTCTGCACTTCACCACCACCGGTACCTTCATCAATTATTTTGGAGATTTCGGCCCTGGCGACAATCAATTCAACCTCCCTACCGGCATTATCTCAGATGGTAAAGGCGGGGTCTGGATTGCTGATGCTGGTAACAATCGCATCCTGCACTATACCTTGCCTTCCCAGTAACTGGAAATGAAATCAAGGGCTGTCCCAAAAGTTGGGGCAGCCCTTTTCGATTAAATTCATTTACCCATTCAATCAGTCTAATTGAATCAGCTGACCAATCTCATTATCTGAGAATAAAAAATGATGAGAAGTCAGGTTATTCATTCAGGAATGTGAGATGTAACCCTGTTTCAGTTTCTCATCAATCATAGATAGCCAGGCAGGATGTCCCGCGTGAATTGCCGCAATATCAGCTACTGTATCGTGATCGAATCCACGATTTCGTGAAAGAAAGTCAGGTTCGCTTCATCGAAAGATCGATAAACATCACGCCAATTCGTGCCACTGCTGACCTCTACATTATTCGGCTGGCCTGTGATGGTTAACAGATCATTTGTCTGTTCGTCAAACAATATAACTTCCCTAGCGTACACATGATCTGTTTGTGCCGTCTCTGAAAGGGTAGATATGTATTCAAACCCCTTAAACCTTCCAAGGTTAAGTTGTCGAACTCTGACAATCAGGCTTCTCTCGCCCGAGATTGACTCGCCATCTTTTAAGTTCTGTAAGGATTGGTAGGTGTGTTTCCAAAACGGGTTCTGATTGTTCTTTGTATATTGGATTACGACATTATATGAATTCTTGAAATCAGAAGGTTGATTCGGCGGATTTCCATATGGATACACGATATCTGACCCGACTTCAACACGAAGAGTCTGTTCTGCTATATATTCATCAGGACCGAACCAATTGAATGGATATTGAAAGCCAAGCCCAAATGCGCTGTTTTTGTAGGAATTCGGAGTTACAGGTGAATCCTCAGCTGTTGGTGTAACAGCGATGGGGATTTGCGTCTCTACGGCCGTGGTAGGTTCGGTTGCAAGCACGGTCACGGGGGTAGCAGTCTCTTGAGGGGTGCAGGCAGTAATGATTAAGATGCTCACCAATAAAAATACCGGTAAAGTTTTTTTTAATTATGTTCTCCTTTGAGGTAAGAACGAATGTCGGGTGAATATAGTTCCTCCTATCTATGTCCAATCCCCATACTTTAACTTAAGTTTCAAACCCGAATGCTACTGTTGCCTCAGTTGGCTGTTTGAGACGATACTTTTACTAGGAGAACTGGATAGCTATCCCGGGAGCGGATATTGTACGCTTTCATTTGAACTCGACCATGCCTTCTATATAGTCAGGCAAATCACCAGGACTACCGACCCTATCCCGATCCATGCAAGGACGCGCAGACCCAATACCAGGCAACCATTTTGTTGTTTACCACTTGGATCAACTATTTCACTAACCCCTCTCTGTGTAAAGTGTACTATTTACATCTACATTATATAACTATTTGATCCAGATTTGGTTCCAAAATCAGAAATACATTCATCTTCTAGTGATCTGTTTGTCTTGAATCTAAAAATAATGTTCGTGACTTACCTTTTCAATGGCATCTCACCAGTTTCTGTTACTCAACAATCGTAGATAGCCAGGCAGGATGTCGCGCGTGATTTGCAGCGATGCTTGTTCGATTGGGATTGGCTTACCCTTTTCCAGCCACCAGGAAGCTATGCCAATAAAACCGGCATTGAAAAAGCGAATATTCATTTCAATGTATGGATCGTTAAAATCGGCCTGTGTTTGGTGGGCAATCGGCTCGAAGATCAGTTCCAATAATAATTCCTGGAACAACCCGCGTAATAAAGGATCGCCTTCCTGTCCCAGCATCGCCCGGTAGAACCTTTCGTGTAGTTCAAGGTGTCGAAATACGCTTTCAACAAACGGAGTGAAGGTGGCTGTGTTCCGCGCTTCTCCAATCACTTTGTTAGCATAGATATCTGTACGCATCTGTGCAAACAATGTCCGAGCGCAATCTTCGAGCAGCTCATGCAGCCCACCATAATGTAAGTAGAAAGTTGTACGGTTCAGTCCAGCCTTGTCGGTGACCCCTCGGATAGTAAGGCTGGCAAAACTCTTTTCAGCAGCAAGATTTACCAGTGCTTGGTGAAGTAGTTCACGGGTACGGATCGAGCGGGGATCAACCTCAGAGACTTTCATCGTTAGTATCCTTAGGTTTGCTGTCTAATCGACAATTTTGGTTGGCGCGTTGATTTTGTTCCGTTTGTCACAATTATAATTCACTAATAGACATGTTGTCGATTAGTTTGAAATTAAGAGGCACTCATGCAAACCATTCTCAACTATATCTTCCTTGAGCCATTCCCTCTCAATTGGCTGATTCAGGACATCATCGTCATCTTTTTAGCAGTATTTGTGGTGGCCTTCATCATCCGGCGTGAGAAACACCCGGTCGTCATCATCCTGGAGATGTTCGCCTTCGTCCTCCTATACGCGTCAATTTATGAAAACGCTGCCATCGTGATGGGGCTGTATTCCTACGGTCGTTCCTTGGTGATGATCGGCTTCGTACCAGCATCGGTTCCTGTGATCGAAGCATGCGTGCTTCTCACCGGCATCTGGTTCGTGGAAAAAACATCGCTACCTAAATGGGCCTGGGCACCTATCGTGGGTCTGTTTGGTATGCTACAGGATTTCTCACTCGATCCACTGGCGATTCGTCAGATACACACCGTTGGAGGAGTGACCTCAGGTCGCTGGAACTGGCTGATCAACCCCGCGACCGACCCCAATATATTAGGTATCCCGGTTTTCAACTTTCCCGGATGGATGCTAATCATGTTTTATGGCACTATCTGCCTGCTGGTTGGGCGCTGGTGGTACAAGAAATCAGGCTACCGTCCGCTGGTTGGTTGCGTCTATCCATTCATTGCCATGTTTTCCGCGCTGCTATTGATGATCAGCCCTATTTCGCGGCTACTCCTATGGCTGGCTCCGTTTTTTGAGAAGGGTCAGTCAATAGAATGGGTCATGCTTGCCTTCCATCTGATCGTTCCTAGCGCACTGCTTGTATTCTTGTGGCGCGGAAGGTTGAACGCACGTTTCACAATGGCCGATCTGCCGATATTCATCGTCCCGATCGCACTGCATCTCTCGGATATCATATTTACAATCGTGGGTGGCTTTACAGAAATCCTGTGGATTGTCCTGCTGGCGAGCATTGTCCAGACTGCCTTGTTGGTTTTTGCCTGGCTGTATAACCAGGCAGCAGCTCTGATTTTAAAACCTTTGGGTTCTGATATGTAGAACCTCAAGGGGGAATAATACCTGCCTGCCTGCTTCCATTTGCCACACGTCTGCGTTTGATGAAGAGCTGGAATATCGGTAGGTTATTAGGGGTTTATTATTTTAAAAATATCTATATATTATCTGAGCCACAAAGTCTGCTGAACTAGCTGAATTAGATAGCGCCGTCAACTGTCGAAAATCAAACCAAGGAGAAACAGGATATAGAAGCAGAGAATAATATCGAACTATCGATTGGTTGCCTTTTCACCTTCAACGATCAATACTATCACCAACACTAACGAAAGTGGCACTGGCTAATTGCTGCACGCTCGTATAATATGACAATGACAGCGCCAGGCAAATGCCTGGCGCTGTCCCTCATCTACATCCTTGATTATTTAATTCCGTCTGAACGGCAGGGAATCCGGTTTTTTTTGCGAACCAAGGTTGCCAGAAACCAGGTTTCGATCCGCCAACGAGAGCGACAAGCTAATGATTAATCAAGGGCATATATATCATATTTCCGTAGGCAATTGCTGGGCCAATAGTAAAGCTGTCGGTCCGCTTCACAACTTCGAGCCAATAGTAATATGTCGCGCCAGGATCCACAACATTATCAACAAAGTTGTAGCTGGCGCCTAAAAAGCTACCAGGCACCAGTCCTGGGATGAACTTGTCATTCACCTGCTCACGCGATCCATCCAGACTGGTTGATCGATAAATATTGAAGCCGACCAAATCTATTTCCTGGGCGGTTTGCCACTGAACGCGTACCAGTCCTCTCTCCGGCACGGCGCCGAAATTCATAATCTCTATCGCCGTCGGGGAGTTATTCCCTAGCGCCCAATCGGAAAATGTTGTCACTCCGAGGCGGGTGATGGTCCTGAGCGTGGGGGTAAAGCTGCTCATTGCGCAATCCCACACCTGATCTACGCCTGTGTAGCGGCAGACTCCATCTTGATCATCGGGTACAAAATCTGCTGGCAGGGTCATGCCGACGTTGAAACCGGCCGCTTCGTTGTTTGGCGTGAACGACCAGTACTTGCCGGTCCTGAGTGGTTCGGTGGCATTAGGATGGTTCTGGTCACGACGGATGACTTGAAGGCTGGTGAGGTTGCCTTGCGTCGCAACGTCCATCGCGACATTTGCCAGACCAAAGTTTAATGCGCCTATCCCTGATACTGCTCGTGTTTCTTTAGTCCAGCCGTAGTTGGTAAGCGTCCCGCCTACGGCCACGTTGGCGGAAGTGGTCAGGGTAATGCCGCTGCTCACGGTCACGTTGTTCAGGGTCACATCATTGAGTATGTTTTGCGTCCCTGTGCCATTGAAGACTAACGTGCTGCCTGCGACGGTGTGACCGCCCGCTGCGCCGGGATTGAAGTCGCCCCGGATGTCGACTTCGCTACTGTTGGGGAGTGTCTTGGGCATATCGTTGAAGGCTAGGTTGCCGTATTTGCCGGGGGCTATGTTCTGCCCGGGGGCGGACTGGGCGTAGGTAGTGGTTGAGAGCAGATGCGCCAGGCTGCCGCCAATAATCACTACTGGACCGTTGAGTGCGAAGGTCTCAGCATAGACGCCCATCACACCCCCTTGCAGGGTAAGCGTGCCGTTGACCACGGCGTCGGTCTTGAGCTTGACCGCCGGGCTGAGGCCGGAGGTGTTGGCTATGGTCAGGTTATTAAATGTGGTCACGCCCACCCCACCAATGGTCTGGAGAGTCGTCCCGTTCACAACCAGAGTTCCAGTAGCGGCGTTGAAGGCGGCAATATTGGTGAAATCGCCACTCAAAGACAGCGTATAGGCGCCCAGACTGCACGTACCGGCTGCCAGGGTTAGGTTGCCGTTCAGGTTAATGTCGCCCCCCAAAGACAGGGTCGCATTCTTGGCGAACATCACGTTCTCATTGTATGCACCGGTATAAACCAACACAACTCCGCCGTTCGGCACGGCGTTGATGCCGTTCTGGATTGAGCTAAAGTGATCCACGTTCCAGCCCGGCGTGCTGGCGTTGTAGTTATCGTCCACGTAGATGGTGCCAGCCGGACTCACCACCTGGGTAAGAGGGGCCGAGGCGCTGGCAGCGTAATTACTATCGCCGCTATACTCGGCGGTGATGGTGTGCGTTCCCGCCGCGAGCGTTGCAGTGCTGTAAATCGCCTGGCAGTTTGCATCCAGCGCCACACTTCCCAGCGTCGCCGCGCCGTCTTTAAAAACTAGGTTGCCTGTGAGTAAACAGGCGTTCGGACCATTCAAATTGTGTACGCCTGAAATACCCACAATCGCCGTAAAGGTAACCGTCTGCCCGCTGAGCGACGGATTGGGCGCAGCATTCAGCCAGACCAGTGTTGGGGCTTTATTGACGGTCAACGTTCCGCTGGCGGGACTGGCGGCAAAGTTGGCTTGCGCGGCGTAATTCGCAGACAAGGTGTGCACGCCTACGCTGGGCGTGATGAGGGTGAACGTGGAGGTTGCCTGTGGCGGCGAAGAGCCATAAACAGGCGTCAGATTCTGTGCAGTGGACGCGCCACCGTCCACGCTCAATGTGACGACGCCGGCCGGTATTGACGCGCTGGAACTCACGTTTACCGCAACGATGCCATTGGCGTCGTATGTTATGCTCGGGGCATCGAGCGATGCGCTGGTTGCGTAGACCATATTCAGCGGCTGCGAGACGCTGGAAATGCCGTTGACATATACGGTGACAAGGGCAGGACCCGCTGGCAGGTTCGTTACCGGCAGTGATGAAAACGATGTGTCATTGAAGGAGCTGAGCAGAACCCACAGCAATTGTTCATTATCCAACCGGCGGATCTGGACAAGCGGATAGTTCGTCGCAGAATTGTTCG